>NZ_KV788155.1:0-3230 GCF_001807205.1 Corynebacterium sp. HMSC05D03
CCAGAGCCTGAACGCTCAGATGACTTCGAGCCTGACTTCTAGCCTGGAACCGCTGGTAGAAGTAGCTGTATCTGAGGCAATGTCGAAAGAGTCCGAAAGCCTGCACAAGGCAGCAGAAGCATCTAAGAAGGCTCGCAGCGCCCTGCTCCAGGAGAAGGAGTCCAACGAAAAGCTGCTGGAGAAGATACGTGCAGAGCGCAAAAAGTACAACGACGACATGGAAAAGTCGAACACGAACTTTATTAAGGCCTGCATGTCTGCCTCGTGGATTGCAGCCAGTGTTCTCTTCGTTGCTATCGCACTCGTTGCTGTCGGAGCCTTGGGGAACGGGCTGCTAAGTATGCTCGGCATACCCGACGGCGTGTCTGCCTTGTGGGGTCACGTCCAGGAGGCCAACGGCATCGGCCCAACACTGGGCTGGTTGGCGTTAACACTTATCGTCATAGGGGTTCTTATAGCGCTTATGACCTGGATGTTGTCCCAGGCTGCGCCGGGTATTGCTCACTTAGTCGAGGAATACCGTCGCAATCACCCGAGGAAAGAAACGAACCACTAACTAGAACACGTGCACCGTAAAAAGTAAAAATCCCCATAACACAGCGTAGCGGTTAACCGCTACGCTTCTTTTATGCTCTTCCTATGCCCCAACTTTGCAACAGCACCAATAAACTGGCGCCCCGGTTATAAGTTGGGGCGCCAAGTCGATGTGCTCGAGTCGGGGGATGTTAGTGGCCGGTGCCAAGCCGGCCAGACAGGCGGTTCAGCCGGTCCTGACTGGGACCGTCGAGCCCGATAATGGACACGGTTTTGCCTCTGTCCTGGAACTTCTGCGTAATCGCGTCAAAGGTCGCGACCGTGGAGGCATCCCAGATCTCCGCCTCAGTGAGATCAATAGTGATATGACGGGCAGAATCGGTGTAATCAAAGCGATAAACCAGGTCATTGCTTGATGCCCAAAACAACTGGCCATGCACCCGGTAGGTACGAGTATCAATCTCGCCATCGCCGTCGCCGTCGATCTCGGAGACCTTTTCAATGGAAGCGATATGTGCCATCCGACGGGCGAACATGATCATCGCGGTGACCACACCCAACACCACACCAATGGCCAGGTTGCTGGTGGCTAGGGTGGCAATAATCGTCACGGCCATAACAATGGTCTCAGAGACCGGCATGAGTTTAAGGGTGCGTGGATGCACCGAGTGCCAGTCGATGGTGCCGACCGAGACCATGATCATGATTGCCACCAGCGCAGCCATCGGGATCATGCCAACGATGTCGCCCAGTGCCAGGACCAGGACCAGCAGGAACACACCGGCTAACAGGGTGGATAGGCGGGTACGTGCCCCGGATTCGCGGACGTTGATCATGGTTTGACCGATCATCGCGCAGCCACCCATGCCGCCGAAGAGACCGGAGGCAATATTAGCCACCCCCTGTCCCCAGGATTCACGAGTTTTATCGGAATGAGTGTCGGTGATGTCATCGACGAGCTTGGCGGTCATCAACGATTCCATGAGACCGACCACGGCCATGGCCAGGGCATAAGGCGCGATGATCTGCAGGGTCTCCAACGTCCACGGCACGTTCGGAATAAACAGGGACGGTAAGGTCTCCGGCATCTTGCCCATGTCCGAGACCGTCGGGACAGTCAAACCGGCGGCAATGACCAAACCGGTGAGCACGATAATCGTGACCAGCGGGGCGGGGATCACACTGGTGAGCTTGGGGAAGAAAATCATGATCACCACACCCAAGCCGACGAGTGGGTAGACTATCCAAGGCACATCAATGAGGTGTTCGAGTTGGGCGGTGAAAATCATAATGCCCAGTGCATTGACGAAACCCAGCATCACCGATCGGGGGATAAAACGCTGAAGTTTCGCCACACCGAGGGCGCCGAGCACGATTTGTAGGACACCGCCCAACAGGACGGTGGCGATGAAATAATCCATCCCGTAACCACGCGCCACAGGAGCAATGACTAGGGCAATAGCCCCGGTGGCGCCGGTGATCATTGCCGGGCGGCCACCGGTAAAGGCGATCGCAATGGCCATGACTACCGAGGAAAACAGACCCATGGCTGGGTCAACACCGGCAAGGATGGAAAAGGCAATGGCCTCAGGGATCAGTGCCAGGGATACCGCCAGTCCGGCCAGAATCTCTATACGGATACGGGCGGGGGAAGAAAATGCGTAACGGAAGGATGCGATGATCCCGGTAGGGGCATCAGCGCCGTCTGGACTCAGGAGGGGGCGGGGGGCCGCCGTGCTAGTTTCAGTCATAGATGTCCAATCTTTGAGGGGATAGGTAACTGGGCGAACGCCCGAAAGGAATCCAACCCTCTAGTAACTTTAGGTTTGGTGATGGTGGTCATGGTAGCGGGAGTTTTACTCAACCGCCAACCCAGGCACAGGAACCCGTGGGCAACATCACCGTGAAGGAGAACAGGCAATGCAAAACAGTAATTTCAAGATCGGCGAGGTCGTTGACCAGACGGGGTTGTCGATTCCCACCTTGCGTTATTATGACAACGTCGGCCTGATTACCCCATCGGGGCGTAGCCCTGGTGGGTTCAGGCTTTATAGTGAGGCTGATGTACGTCGTGTTTTGCTGGTGCGACGGATGAAACCGCTGGGGTTTACTCTGGATCAGATGCGGGAATTCCTGGAAGCTGCGGAGATTCTTCATAGTTCAGATGGCGGGCAGGAAAGTGATACCGCACAGCAGGCACGGAGTAATGCCAAGGCCACCCTTGCCGACATTCGTGAGGAGACGCGCACCCGCTACGAAAAGCTACGCAAGCAAATTGCCTACGCTGAGGAATTCCTCGATCTGGTCAACACCCTGGCACCCTAAACTGCCCCCATCCTTCGCAGGGAGAAAAAGACCATCGTATTGAATGCGCTCTGTCGAATCGCGTTCCAGATGAAGTGGACGAACGTCCGCGGCCTCTCCGGAGTGGATGGCGATAGTACAGAGGACTTCTGAAATCCGTGCAGACGACTCCTCAAAACGACACAGTCATCCAAGGTCACAAAATCGAAAATTGTCACTTAACCCCATCACTTCCAAACCGGCTTAAGTGACAAAATGCCATCGCTAAAGTCCCGATTTGAGTCCCTGGACGTGCGCCTTAAGAGAAATAACTAAAGCCCCTACCAGTGTTTCTCCTGGTAGGGGCTTGGAAGTTGGTAGCGGGGGCAGGATTCGAACCTACGACCTCTGGG
>NZ_KV788156.1:0-39282 GCF_001807205.1 Corynebacterium sp. HMSC05D03
GATCGTCACCGGGCTCTTCACTCGGCTCCTGGCTCGGATCGTCCGTCGGTCCCTCGCACTTGCACTTGGTACCGACGCGCAGCTTGCGCGGCTGCGGGTCTTTGATGACTTCCTCAGAAGTCTCCGGATCGCCCTCCGGCACGCCGTCCTTGAGCTTCCAGGTCTTGGTTACTTCCTTCTCCCCGAACTGGCCAGCCTGGTCTTCAACGACCTTGCCAACCTCCATGTCCGGGTCGTACTCAATGATGGTGTCGTAAGGAGTGTTCTCCTTGTGCTTATCCGTCAGCTCAGTCTCGTGGTGGTCCGCAGGACCAACCTCGATGATGTGCGTGGTCGGATCACTGATCTTCTCAGTGGACTCGTCCTTTGTCGCCTCACCGTTCTCGGCATTCACCTTAACGGTGTGCTTAACCTCGCCTTGCTTGCCCTGCTGGACAACCTTGGTCTCGCCCGGCTTCAGCGCAGGGTTAACTCGCACCTCAACCTCGAACGGAGTGTGCTCATTCCATTCGATGACCGTGGATGCAGGCTTGCCCTTAGTGCCGACCTTGACGATCTTCTTGACCGGATCGGCAACACGCTCGATGTTGGTCTCCGAACCCGTGACCTTTGAATTCTCAATGGTCTTGGTCGTTGTAACCTTGTCTTTACCCAGCTTGCCCTCTTGGACGGTCTCCTGGGTACCGGCTTCCATCGTGTCATCGAAGATGAACTCGGTCTCAAACGGAACATCAACCTCGTGCTCGGAGGTGTCAGAGCCTTCGGTCTTGGTGCCCACGCGGATCACCGCGTTGCTCGGCTCCTTGGTGCGCTCAGTGGTCACGGTCGGATCGCCATCCGGCTTGCCATCCACAATCTTCTGAGTCGAAGTAACGATCTCGCTGCCAAGCTCGCCCTGCTTGTCGACGACCTGCTCGCCAGCCGGCAAGGTGTCATCGAACGTAATCTTCGTCTCGAACGGCACCGGCTTCTCAGTCTTAGTCACCACAGAGGTGTCCGCAGCCTTCGGACCATACTCGACGATGCGCTCAACAGGTTCGGTGCGAGCCTTGACCTCCGCAACCTGTGCTTCACCGTTCGTTCCTGTGAAGGTTGCGGCATAGGAAGCCTCGCCGTTCTTGCCTTCCTGAACGACCTTGGTCTCGCCCGGAGCGAGGTCAGGGTTCGATCGCAGGGTCGTGCCGAATGGAATCGGTTCAGTCCACTCAACCTTATCGGTCGCCGTGGCCTGCTTGGTACCAACGGTGATCACCTCGTCGACAGGCTGCTTCGTCATCTCTTCAGAGACCGTCGGCGCACCGTCTGGGTTCGAGTTGGTGATGTTGCGCTTGATCGTCACCGTCTTCTCACCCGGAACGCCTGGCGTCGTCACCTTGGACTCACCAGCAGGCATGTGCGGGTCGTACTTGACGACGACCTTGAACGGAACTTCCGTCTTGAAGGTCTCGACGTTCTCACCAGTGGTCTTGCCACCAACGCGGATGATCTGCGTGACCGGAGCCTTAGTCTGTTCCTTGGTGACTTCCGGTTTACCGGAAGGCTTACCGTCGACAAGCTTCTGCGTAGTCGTAACGGTCTCTACGCCCTCTTCGCCCTTCTGGTCAATGACCTGCTCGCCAGCCTTAAGAGTGTCGTCATAGATGATCTCAGTCTTAAACGGAACGCGGTTCTTCTCGGTGAAGGTCAGTTCCTGATCCTCAAGGCGCGGGCCATACTCCACGATGCGTGGCTTCGGATCCTTGGTCACGGTATCCGACGTGGTCTTTACCGTCGGGACACCGCCTGGCTCGAGGGTGGCGTCGAACTTCGCAGTGATGGTGCGTTCACCGGCTTCGCCCTCCTGAACAACCTTCACCTCACCCGGCTTGAGTGCCGGGTTCGGACGCATGATGGTATCGAAACCAGTAGCCATGGTCCAGGTCATTTCATCGGTAGCCTTTGCAGGCTTGGTACCAATGAGGACGACCTCATTAACCGGAGCCTTGGTCTGCGACCAGTTGCCCTTTCGGTCCTGTGCCTCTGTGCCTGGAACACCCTCGGTTTCAACCTTGTAGGTGCCCTGCGGGACGGTGTCATCGAACTTGTACTCAACATCAAACGGTACCTCGCGAGTCGGGGCATCCTGGATGTTGATCGGTGCATAGATCCGGTCGGTGGAACCATCGGAATAGGTAACCGTAACCGGAACCTTGATGGAATCACCCGGCTTCGCGGACTTCGGCGCGGTAGCAATTACGTTGCCCTTGTCATCCAAGCCCACGAGCCAGTCACCGTTGGCTGTCGTGACCGTGTACGTCGGGTTGCCAAACTCGTTGGTTTCCTCAGTTGCCGTGTAGCCATCAGCCGGAGTGATCGTGTACGGCTGATCCTTCGCCACGGTAATACCTTCAGGCAGCTCAATCGTAAGCGGTGCGGTAACCGTCTCGCCAGGGAACGTAGTCTCTGGCGGGTAGGACGGATCGACCTCGAAGTTCTGAGTCAAGTTCACCACAGTGGTAACTGGAGTCTCGTCGGTCGAACCATCCGGGTAGGTCACCGTCACGTTGTGTACGTGCTTATCACCCGGCTTAGAGTCAGCGGGCGGGGTTACGGAAACCTCACCGGTCTTCGGATCGATCTTGTAGGTCCATCCGTCAACGGTGTCCTCAGTTTTCGGGTTGTCGCCATCCATGCCGAAGGAGAATGTCGTGCCGTCCGGTGCACCGTCCCGGTTAACGGAACGCTTCACCTCGGTGCCCGGCTTGGTGGATTCGACCGGGTAAGTAGGCTCGTTGATGTCCTTCTGGTTTTCCTTCACCTTGAACGGTGCAAAGACAGTGTCAGTGGAACCGTCGAGGTACGTGACGGTAACAGGGACACTCACACCGTCACCAGGTCGAGCGTCCTTCGGTGCGGTAGCGGTGACGACACCGTTTTCGTCGACGCTGACCTTCCAACCATCGACGTCGGAAGGCACCTTGTAGCGCTGCGACGGATCTTTAGCTAGGTCGCGCTCGGGAATCTTTGATTCGTCCGTGATGTCAGACGTAATCACGCCACCCGGCGTCGTGGTCTGCAGCATGTACTGTGCCTCGTAAACCTGACGCATCTCTGCCACAACGACGACGGTAGCGATGGTCCTATCAGACGAGCCGTCCTTATAGGTGACACGAACAGGAATATCCGCGGAACTACCAGGAAGCGCTCGCTTGCTAATCGGGGTAGAGATCACACCCGTATCCGGGTCAATCTTTACGTCTTCCCACTTCAAATTACGCGGAGGCGCAATATAGTCCGGATCATTCGGATCCGTGATGATGGAGAATTTCGGTTCAGAAGCTTCGTGCATCTTAGTGCGGTCAACCTGGCTGACCGCCAAGTCGCCTGGTCGGCCCGTAACTGTCGGATACACGGGATCGTTTGTACGCGCGTAGGCATCGATGACCGTAAACTCTGCCGGAACGGTAGCGGTGGAACCGTCTGGGTAGGTTACTTCTACATTGACGGTGACAGTCGTACCATTCTCCACTGTCACATTCGGGGTTGCGGTAACCGTACCCTTCTCATCAATGTCGAACTTCCAGTCCTGCGGCAAATTATCAGGCAACTTGTACTTAGCGAGCTTCGGATCGGACAACATCGTATCGATATCCGAAGTCACCTTCTCCCCTGCCTTAGTCACCTGCGCAGGGTAGGAAGCGAAGTCCTTGCCGGTGCCATCACCAATAACGTTGATGGTGCCGGTCACCACCTGTGGGGTAGCGCCCGTAGCGTAGTAAGCCTTCACTGGGATGGTTAGTCGCGCGCCAGGTATAGCTGTTTCCGGAATCGTCGAAGTCAGCTCACCAGTATTCTCGTCGATAGTGACTGTCCAGTCACCATACTTGTACTCAAAAGAACCGTCTGGGAAAGTATAGCGATTGGGCTTCTCGTCATCGGCGCGACCGCCCAAGCCAAGCTCCGGCAAGGTCGGCTGAAGCGTAACCGTTTCATTTACGTGGCCGGATTCCGCGGTGTAGTCCGGAACCTTGATCGCATTGACGATCTGGAAGGGAACCTCAACGGTATCGGTCGTCCCATCTGGGTAGGTAGCGATAACCCTCGGCAAAATCTTGGTGTTGTTCGCAGCAGCTTCCGGGGACGTTGCCCTGACTTTGACGGTGCCATCATCATCGACCGTTACTTTCCATCCTTCCGGAACGGACGCAGGGTCAACATCAAAAGACTTGGGCCGGACTGGGTCGTATCCCTCAAAGCTGGGCTTTAAATCAAGCTCGGAAACAAGTTCCTTACCTGCTGGGCCCTCAACCGTTCCCCTGACAGCTAATTCCGTAACCTGAGTATCGTTCGGGTCGATGACAGCGAGCAGCGGAATAATATCTTGCGAGCCATTGGAATAGGTGACGATAACACGAGGCTGAGCGAACGTGCCCGGCATCGGATTGGCTGGGGTCGTAACCGTGACGTCATAGGTGTTTGGATCTAGCTTGGCGTCCCAACCTCTATAAACGTAGCGCTTATCAAGTTTAACTTCGGCTTCGACGCCGCCATCCTCACGCCTCCTCACCAGATCAGCGATCTTGTCACCAACCTGCTTATAGGTAAGAGTTTGGGGCCCAGTGACAACTGTATTAGTAGTCTTATCAACACCAGAGGTCACTGATTGCTGGACCGGAGAATACTCCGGATCGTGGAACTGGGTGTCATCGAAGCTCCACTGATAGTTGCTCACTACGTTGGCCTTATTGTAGCGAGAAAGCGAATTAGAGCTATCAAAAGCACTGCCTTCGCCGTCGTCGTTATTCTTCTCAGCTGCAGCTTGAAGCTGCTCCACAGAACGCGGCTTGGCCAACACGCTAAACCGCATACCCTGCTGTTGACTCAGCTTCGTGCCCTTGTACTTCGGCATGGTGTAGAAGATATCGCCGGTAGTCTGATCGATACGCAGGCTCGACGTGCCACCACCGGAAGCAGCGGTGTCGCTCGTACCGATGAAGCTACCCTGGGCGTCGTAGGCTTCCACAACCATGCGGGACAGGGAATCATCCACGCCCTCGCCTTTAATCGCTGGAACGTTAATCTTGCCGACCTTGAGCTCTTCATCCGGCCTGATCACCAGCTTTTCTTGGTTCTCCCACGATACCGAGATCGGGTTACATTCGATGTTCTCGCTCGGCCACGGATTCACGACGGCCGTAAAGGCTGCAGATTCTCCCCGGGTGGCCCTAGTCTTTGGGTCGGGATTTTCCTGCTTATAGTTGCCCTGCCAGGCGTAACGTACCGGGTTAGCGGAAGTGGCCTCAGCGAACTGCTTGACTTTCTGGTCAGTCAGTTCCGCGTTGAGATTTAGGTTTCGTTGTTGCCTAGAAGCAGTAATATCGAGGATTTCGTCGGCTTTGTGAGTGACAATCTTGTCGACAAATGTCCGGCCCGCATCCATAGCGGGAAGTTGCGCTGCATCGAGATAGGCACCCATAAGGCCTGAATTGGAAAAGCTCCAATCAGCGAACGTGCGGTCCTTCGAGTTATCAAAGGAAACACTCAAGCCCCAGGCTTTCTTGTCGGGGCTGGATGCAGACGGCTCAGAAGTATACCAGCTGAAACCAGCCTGGCTGCCCTTCGGAGTGCTTTCTGAGACAACACACGAGCCAGCCGGCAGATCCGAGGCCTTCTGGGCATCCTGCTCCACCGCTCCCGACTTGTCGCGGATACCCCCAGAGAACTCCGCGGCAGTAGCGTCAGGGACCACCGTATTAAAAGAGGTGATACTGAGGCCGCTCAGTGCGAGCGTAATAGCAGAAAGAGCTGCCACCCCTTTACGGGAGGAGCGCAGCCGGGTGGAGCGATTTTTTGGCGCATTCATTACTAAAAGTCCTTTCAAATGCAGCACTCTGCCTCGCCCTCTGAGCGCGGAATACCCAAAACCCCTGTGGATTATCAAGTTATTTCCCCACGGCTACCCCAGAGAATAGACAGGGAACAAGCAGACTATCCCTATAAAGAGTACCTCTCACTTCAGACATAAGCAAGGAAAAACTTGTCTAACCTGTAGTTTTAAAAAGCCAGTGCACGTTTCATGTGAAGGATGAACTTCACAGAATCTCCCGGTTTGCTAAGTTTTAGAGATTTTCCTCCCATTTCCGGGCGTTAGCGGTGCAGGCAGTCGGCGCCAAGCAAGGCCGTTTCAACAGCCCCCACCCCGCCACGCGCGTCCACTAGAACTGAATCTCTGAAGGTGAATTTTCTAGGATTCCTCATGGACCAAATCCGACCCACCAGAGGAATTGGAGTCACCCTCCTCGTTGAGGTTCTGCATGAGGTTGGCCTCCATCCAGGCGCGCACGGTCGCCTCAAAATCCTCGGAGTCTTCTACTTCCTGCACCACTTCATCGAGGTCCTGCGCGGTGAGGAACTTGGTAAAGGAGGCGATCTCTAGTTTCTCATCGCGGTTGAAAAGCCCGTCTTGGTAGACCACGACGTAATTCTGCGGAAGCTCCGGCTTTGAATTAGGGCAGCCTTCAGCACCGGCAGGCTCCACCACGGAGACCTCCGGTGGCAGCGAAGCCATGAGCGCGACGTGGGTGCGCTCCAAAAAATCCACGTCCTTGGTGCCTTCTTCCTTGGCAGCCACGTAGTCCTTGGAAACCGCGCGGGCTTCCTCCGGGTTGTAGACGCTTAAGAATTCACCCGTGCAGCCGACGAAAAAGTTGCCATTAGTGCTTACCCCGCTGACATGTTCCCCTCCCTGGCGCACCAGCATTGGCTTCTGAGAAACGGTAGCCGCGCGTCCCTCATCGCGCAGGGTCTGGCGGTAGATCTCCGCCAGCACGCGCTGCTCATGGGAAGTCGGATCAAGCATGATGGTGATCGGCGCCGAGTTCACTGGGTTCGGTTCCGGCTTGGGTTCATGCCCAGAGCATGCGCTTAACGACGCCCCCACAACCCCCACCAAGGCCACCCCAACAATGCGGGCGAAGGTGCGGGAATGTGCAATAAGGCGGGGCATCAGAATCAGGCGCATTCTTTCTATTCAACCGGACATGTCGAGCACACATGTCGCTGTTCTTCAGGGTCCAAAGTCCGCAGCGCTGGGCCGCGGCATCTGGCTGAATTTTACACGCCCCGCTGGCCAGACGGCGGTGTGGCTCTCCCCGATAGCACGTGACTAGACTAATGCTCGTTATGACTAGCGCTATTACTGAATCTTCCGTTCGCGACGCGCTCACCCGCGTCGATGACCCAGAAATCGGCCGCCCCATCACGGAGCTCGGCATGGTGAAGTCCGTGACTGTTAACGGTTCGGACGTGGATATCGAGCTTTATCTCACCATCGCCGGCTGCCCGATGAAGGGCACCATCGAGTCCAATACCCGCGCGGCCGTCGCAGAGCTCGACGGTGTCGGCGACATCAGCATCTCCATGACGCCGATGAGCGACGAGCAGCGTAAAGAACTCAAGCAGAAGCTGCGCGGCGGCCAAGCCGAGCCGGAGATCCCCTTTGCCAAGCCGGAGTCCACCACCCGAGTCTTTGCGGTGGCCTCCGGCAAGGGTGGCGTGGGCAAGTCTTCCGTTACGGTGAACCTTGCCGCGGCCTTGGTCAAGAAGGGCCTCAAGGTAGGCATCGTGGACGCCGATATTTACGGCCACTCCGTCCCCAGCCTGCTGGGTTCTACTGCCGGGCCAACCGTGCTTGACGACGAAATGCTGCTTCCCCCCATATCCCACGGCATCAAGCACATTTCCATTGGCCAGTTCGTGGAGGGCAATGCGCCCGTGGTCTGGCGCGGGCCGATGCTCCACCGCGCACTTCAGCAGTTCCTCGCAGATGTCTTCTGGGGTGACTTGGACGTGCTCCTGCTGGACCTGCCACCGGGTACTGGTGACGTTGCCCTGTCCGTAGCCCAGCTCATCCCCAATGCGGAGCTGCTGATTGTGACCACCCCGCAGGCGGCCGCCGCCGAGGTGGCCGAGCGTGCCGGTTCCATCTCCCAGCAAACGCGCCAGCGCGTGGCCGGTGTGATTGAGAACATGGGTGCCATGGTCATGCCGGATGGTTCCACCATGGACATCTTCGGCTCCGGCGGCGGCAGCGTGGTGGCCGAGCGCCTCAGCGTCCTACTGGGCCACGAGGTTCCCCTATTGTCCAGCATTCCGCTCGATCCGAGCCTGCGCGCGGCTGGCGATGCCGGAACCCCCATCGTCATTTCCGCGCCCGACTCCCCCGCTACCCAAGCCATCACCAAGGTGGCGGATTCCATTGCGGTGCGCTCCGATTCCCTCGTGGGTAAGAAGCTCGGCTTGGGTGTCACCCGCAAGGGCTAAATAACCTTTAGGTGACGTCCTCCCAGGAGGAGCTGCCCTCGCCGGTGGATGCATTCCCACCGCGCGGGGGCTGTGTCGTTTTAGTCGCCTTCTCCCCCGTCGGCTGTTGTACTCCGGCGTTCAGGTCCGGGTAGACCTGCGAATAATCAAAAGTCGGCCGACCAGGATTCTGCTCCGGCGCTGGTTGCGCCGGACCCTGCTGCGTGTGCGCGGGTTGGTTGGTCATATCCGCATCGTGCTCATACGGGCTGGTGCTCTTCTTGATGTCCTCAGCCATTTTTTTCGGGTTGAAATCGTCCCAGGCGGAATCGTCGCCGTCGAAAAGCGCCTTGGTGATAACCCCGCGCGGTCCCATGCGCGTCCACTCCGCCGCCTGACTCAAAGGCACCCGGAGATCGTCGAACTCCGCGCCGAGACCGCTCATCTCGCCGTTGAGCTCCGCCTTGGCGTTGGCAATGGCCTTGCGCGCCGCGTAGATAGCCGCACGCACGTCCATAATCACGCCGGGCAGGCGCTCGGGACCGATGATCACCAGACCCAGCAGCACGATGACGAGGATCTCTACCCAACCAATTGAGGAAAACACGAAACTATCTTAACTACTTAGCTAGTGGTGACTGGGCGACGGGCGCGCGGGAGGCTTCGGTCTCTTGTTAGCCCCGCTGGTTATGCCGGATGGCGCGCACCACCATTTCCACCTTGTCCAGGAAATCCTGGCGTGGCTGGTGCGCGGGAGCTTCCGCATCCGGCCCGGGCCCTATGCCCTGATGGGCGATACCCGCGAGCTTTGCCATCAGGGAATCAGGAGCCTTGACATGGGATTCCACACTGCATTCACGAACCCACTCGGCGGCGTTGCGCTGGTGGTGAATCTCCGCCCGGCATTCCGGGCAGTGCACGAGGTGGATGCGTACGCGGTGGGCATATTTGGCCGGCATTTCGCCGTCGACAAAAGCGACGACCGCCTCGGGCCCCAAATGGCCGATAGTATCTGCCCGCTGGGCGCGGGACTTTGCTTTATCGCGGACTTTGGCTTGGGCCTCGGTGAAGAACCCGGACAGGCTCAGGGAATGCCCGTCGCTGCTATGTCCTTCTGCATTCACCTCAACGTCACCTCACCTCAGTGCATGCTCTTCTGCAGTGGCCTAGCGCTTAGCTGCGGGAGTCTAGCCCTCTAAGATTCAAACGCTGCCCAGTCTAGCGGGTACGCAGCAGGCTGCGCGTGTCTGCGTTTGTCTGGGCTTCCTTTTCCAGCGCGGCACGCAGCTGGGAGCGGCCGCGGTGGATGCGCGAACGCACAGTACCCATTTTCACGCCGAGGGTTTCAGCGATTTCGTCGTAGCTCATACCCACGACATCACAGAGAACCACCGCCACACGGAAGTCCGGCGCCAGGTTATCCAGGGCTGACTGCAACGCCGGATCCAGGTTGGCCACCGTATAGGCCTGCTCCGGGGTCATATCTGTACCTGGGACACGCTCATAATCCTCCGGCAGCGCCTCCATGCGGATCTTGGAGCGGTGGCGGACCATATCCAAAAAGAGATTGGTGGTAATCCGGTGCAGCCAGCCCCCAAAGGTTCCTGCTTGGTACTTATCCAAGGAGCGGAAGACACGCATGAAGGTTTCCTGCGTGAGGTCTTCGGCATCGTGCTGGTTACCAGACAGGCGATACGCCAAGCGATAGACATCATCGGCGTGCTCAGCCACGAGCTCACTCCACGAAGGCATCTCGGCCTGGCCGGCGTCGAATGCAGCGGTTCCGGTCAACTCCTCAACTTCAGCACTGACAGCATGGCTGCCAGTGGCAGAGGAATCGGTGGAACGGTGAGCGTGCTCAAACTCGCGCTGCTGTGTGGTCATGGCGAATATCTTTCTATAGTGCGCGTCGAAACTCCAGCCACGGCCCTGTGAGCAGCCTGTGAATCCGTCACACCTCTTACATGCGCTTCTTGCGTCACAGCTGAGGAGAGTTGCGGGCGATTCTCGGCACGCAGCTGAGGCGATTTCACTATGGTTTTCTTTGTGACTACTACGGCTTATGACGCAATGCGTACCTATATCGAATCCACCAGCGAGGTCTCCGAGGTGCTCGCCGGCGCCCGCGCCCATGCGGAGGAGTACGGCCTGCCGGCCCCGGATGAAGCCACCGGCCAGCTGCTCAGCACGCTCGCGGCGGCTTCATCCGGCACCACCTCCCGCCCGCAAGCGGTAGCGATCACTCCCGCAGCATCCGTCGTGGGCCTCTACTTGCTCGCCGGCATGCCGGAGAACGGAATCCTTACCTGCATTGACCCGGAAGCCGAGCACCAGGCCAGCGCCAAGAGAACTTTCCGCGAGGCCGGCTACTCCCCTAGCCGTGGGCGCTTCTTGCCCTCGCGTCCCCTCGACATCATGGGCCGCCTAGCCAATGACACCTACCAGGTGATTTACGCCGAGGTCCCAGCGCTCGATATGCCCGCGCTGCTCAAGGCCGCTTGGCCTCTACTGCATCAGCACGGCACCTTGGTGTTGGCCAATGCGCTTCTCGACGGCACCGTCGCCGACCCCTCCCGCACCGACCGCGACACCGCCGCCGCCCGCGAAGCCGACGAATACGCTCGCTCTCTCGAGGGTGCTGCCGTCACTCGCCTGCCGTATGGGGCGGGCCTAACACTCATCACCAAGCTGTAGTCGCCTTCTGAAACTGCCCGATCTGCCAAAACCATCGCCCGTTTTTCGATCGGCACGGAGATTTTCGTCATCTAGGGCACCGTTGGTTTAGCCACTGATACGTCTCCGAGCTAAACCCCGCCCTGTGTCGTCGGTGTCCTTTTTGCGCCGACTTTTTATTCCTTCTCCGTTCCCCCACCCTTCGCGCTCACCGTGGGGGCTTCGCTAGACGGGCTGCGCGCTCTCGGTGAGCGCGAAGGGAGTGTACTGAAAAGTGCGGTGTTGCAGGGCGTTGTTGCGCAGGCTCCTGAAGCATTCCGAGACTCGTCGGCGCCACCAAAACCACGAAAAGCGGACGTGGAGTGGACTTCAATCCACCCACACGCCCGCTTAAGGCGCTGCGCTGTCTCGCGGCTTAGACCTTTACGTTCTTGCCCACGACAACCACGCCGCCCTCAGACACCTTGAATCGCTCCTCATCGCGCTCGCGGTCAACACCAATGATGGCCCCGTCGCTGACCACCACGTTCTTATCCAAGATGGCATGACGAACTACCGCGCCCCGGCCAATGCGCACGCCTGGCAGGATGACGGAGCCTTCCACCGTCGCGCCATCCGCCACGTGCACGTCTGAAGCCAACACGGAGTTGCGGACCGTACCACCGGAGACGATGCAGCCCGGAGCCACCATCGAAGACTGCGCAATACCGTTCTGCACGAACTTCGCCGGCGGGAAGTTGGAATCATCCGTGGAGTGAATGGGCCACGAACGGTTGTACAGGTTGAAAATCGGGTGCACCGAAATCATGTCCATGTGTGCCTCATAGAAGGAGTCGATGGTGCCAACATCACGCCAATAGCCATGGTCACGCTCCGTGGCACCGGGCACCTCATTGGCCATGAAGTCATAAACATGCGCCTGCCCACGCTCCACAAAATAAGGAATGATGTTGCCGCCCATGTCATGTGCGGAGTCCTCATCCTTTTCGTCTTCCAGCAAAGCGTCGATAAGCGCCTGCGTGGTAAAAACGTAGTTGCCCATGGAGGCGTAGGTCATGTTCGGGTCGTCCGGGGTCGCCGGAGGATTGGCAGGCTTCTCGACGAACTCCGTAATCGTACCCATCCCATCCGCCTGAATGCAGCCAAAGGCAGAAGCCTCAGAACGCGGGACGCGGATGCCCGCCACCGAGCAGTCCAGGCCAGTCGCGATGTGCTCCTCCACCATCTGCGCTGGGTCCATGCGGTAGACGTGGTCAGCACCGAAGACGATGACATAATCCGGCTTCTCGTCATAGATAAGGTTCAGCGACTGCAGGATCGCATCGGCCGAACCGTTGTACCAGCGTTTACCGCGGCGTTGCTGAGCGGGCACGGAAGCGATGTACTGCGGAGTCGGGCCAGACAGGTTCCACGCTTGGGAGATGTGGCGGTCCAGAGAGTGGGACTTGTACTGGGTCAGCACAGCAATTTTGAGGAATCCGGCGTTGACAAGGTTCGACAGCACGAAGTCGATCAGGCGATAGGAACCACCAAAAGGAACGGCGGGCTTAGCGCGGTCTTCCGTCAGCGGAAAGAGGCGCTTTCCCTCGCCGCCGGCAAGGACAATGGCAAGGACATTAGGAAGGCTTCTCACACCACCCAATTTATAGACGTTTTCTGGATCGCGCAGAAGAAGTGCGTTTGTTTCTACCCCCCATTGTCCACCTCACACCTCGCCCGCTGCTTTCCGACGAACCACCGCACCGACCTGTCCATCAAGGTTTAGCGCGAGCTGTGGATAATCCGTATTCTGGCGAGTATGAGAGCCGGAATATTTTCTAAGGAGTATCCGCCAGAGATTTATGGCGGAGCGGGCGTCCACGTCGCAGAGCTCACGCGCTTCATGCGCGAGATTATTGATGTCTCTGTGCACTGCATGGGTTCTGAACGCGATGAGAAGGACGTCTTTGTACATGGCATTGACCCTGCGTTGAAGGAGGCCAATGCCGCCGTGCAGACGCTTTCCACGGGTCTGCGTATGGCCAATGCCGCCTCCGATATCGATGTGGCTCACTCCCATACCTGGTACACCGGTCTAGGTGGCCACCTTGCCGGCCGCCTATACGGCATCCCCCACGTGGTCACCGCGCACTCGCTCGAACCGCACCGCCCATGGAAGCGCGAGCAACTCGGTGGTGGCTATGAGATCTCCTCGTGGTCCGAGAAGAACGCTATGGAATATGCCGATGCCGTCATCGCCGTGTCGGCCGGGATGAAAGATTCCATCTTGGATGCCTACCCCCGCATCGACGCCGACAAGGTCCATGTAGTCCTTAACGGCATTGATACTCAGGTCTGGCAGCCGGGTGAATCCACGGTGCTGGATGAGCTGGGCGTCGACAAGCAGCGTCCCATCGTTGCCTTCGTGGGCCGGATTACTCGGCAGAAAGGCGTCAAGCACCTGCTCAAGGCTGCCCAGAGCTTTGATGCAGACATTCAGCTTGTGCTGTGTGCTGGCGCGCCGGACACACCGGAGATTGCGGCAGAGACCGAAGCCCTCGTGGAGGAACTGAGCGCGCAACGTGACGGCGTGTACTGGGTCAAGGACATGCTCTCGCGCGAGCAGATCAAGCAGGTCTACTCCGGTGCGGACGTTTTCGTGTGCCCCTCTATTTATGAGCCGCTGGGGATTGTCAACCTTGAGGCAATGGCCTGTGGCACCGCGGTTGTGGCCTCCAATGTGGGTGGCATCCCTGAGGTCGTCGTGGACGGCGAAACCGGCGTTCTGGTCAACTATGACGTAAATGACGAAGCCACCTTTGAAGCTGATCTGGCTGCCGCTGTGAACCGTGTCGCTGCCGATAAAGAGCTGGCATTACGCTTCGGTTCCGCCGGCCGCCAGCGCGCCATCGAGGACTTCTCGTGGGCTACCATCGCGCAGCAGACCGTGGACATTTACCGCTCGTTAATGTAGGAAGGACTGCCGTGACGCATAAAAAAACGCACCATCGCCCAGAACTTCACTTCGTTCCCGATAGCGGGATCCTCGAGGCCCCCGCAGGAATCGTTCGGGACGGTCATACCTGGCACCTGTTCCACCAGTACCGTCCTGATGCCGGCCAGCCTGCGCGCTGGGGCCATTCCACCTCTGAGGAAACGGCCTTCGAGTGGCTGGAGTGCGACGACGTCCTCGCCACCGTCGGCGGCGAGCTATCGCTGCGTGCAGGATCCGTGGCGGAAGGAAAGGACGCTCTCAACCTGTACTTCACGTCGGTGACCTCGGTCGGCACTAGCGTGCGCTTGGCGCGCTACACCGACTACGCCGATGAATGCATCGTGTCAGATGACCCTTCGGCGCTCGACCCAGACGTTGTCCGCTTCGGGGAAGCCGTAGGCGCCCATACCAATTATGACCGCTTCCGCTCGCCCTCCGTGGTCCCGGACTGGGCTAAGGAAGACCGCGAAGAGGGACACGATGGCTGGCTTATGCTGGCGCTGACCGGGCATTCCGACGCACCAGTACCGGTAATCCTGGACAGCCCCAACGGCGAATCCTGGACGCTCCTCGGCCCCTTGAGCTTCGATGGTGATCCTGGCTTTAAGGAGGGCGAAGTCCCGGCCGCCTCTCCCATCCCGCCGGTGGTTTCACCGCGTCTGGTACGCCTGCGCGACGAGGTGGATAGGGAAATTTACGACGTTCTCTTCGTGACCTTGGAACGCGAGGGCCGCGATGTCTCCGGATATATCGTGGGCCGCCTTGATGGCACTGTGTTCACCGTGGCGAAGGGCTTCCAGCGCGTGGACTTTGGCCATGATTTCTCCCGTCCGCGCAACACCAACACCACGACCGGAACAATTCCGCAGGATTGCCGCTACGACCGCGCAGTCATCCTCGGTCTGCTCAACGGCAACGGCCGCGGCGATGATGCCACCAAGCACCCCACGTGGGAGGCTGAGGGCTGGGCTAATAGCTTGTCCCTGCCGCGCGCGGTGACGCTGCAGGGCGGCGTGCTGTTCCAAACCCCGGCGGAGGGGCTGCCGGATGCTGTAAAGCTTTCGGATTACGCACAGTCTTGGACGGGTGTCCTCGAAGTACCTGCGGGTTCGAGCGTGACCGTGACGCTGAAGGACGGCTCTGGCGATACCGCTGCGGTCATTCGCCATACTGGTGAAGAAATCAGTCTGGACCGCTCCATGTCCAAGGCCTTCGATAACTACTTCAAGGACTCCGCTCCTGCGGTAGCGCCGCTGGCTGAGGGGGATTCGGATACCCTCACCGTCATTCAGGATGGTGCCAGCGTTGAGGTCTTCGTCGACGGCGGTTTGGTGGCCATGAGCTCCCGTGTCTACTTCGATGGTGGTTGCTCCGCCATCGAGGTTAGCACCGATGGCGAAGCTGTCATTGAGCAATCGTGGAGCCGCAAGGGTACCAAGCGCTCCTAATCGCATCGACTGCGAGACGGCATATAGGAGGAGGACCGAGTTGTCTCGGTCCTCTTTTTAATGCGCCCCCTACCCTTCGCGCTCACCGGGGTTCTCAAACAACCACCGCGGGCGCTGCCGGTGAGCGCGAAAGGAGATTGAGGCGGAGGTCTATGCAGATGCCTTCGAGCGCCGACAAGACCACGCAACATCAGAGCCACAACGAGCCAGGCCGGGCCTCCCCCCGCCCTTCGCGCTCACCGAGGACATCAAACAACCACCGCGGGCGCTGCCGGTGAGCGCGAAGGGTGGTTTCGAAGAGAAGCAGCGAAGGAAGGCCCTAAAAAGGAGCGTCAGCAATTAGGCCGAGCGCAGGCGATCCAGGCGAGCGTGAGCCGTCACGGTCAGCGACTGCGGCAAGGAGGCCATGCGCTCTGCCAGCTCTTCCGGACTGATGTGGCGCGCCGACGGGCTCATGCCGACCTGTGCGGCGATGGAGGCCTTATCCAAGACGATGGGGAAGGAAATATCGACCGGGTCGGCCGCCTGCTCCAAGAAACCTTCCGCCTGCGCGTAAAGGCGTTCCACCTTGCCTTCTTCCACACCGAGGATGCCCAGAGGCTCCCGCAGCTCGTCCAGATGGCCCGTCTGTGGAGTCAGCACGATGACCTCCCCGCCCGGTGCGAGAACGCGCTGGAACTCCGCCGGGTTGCGCGGGGCAAAGACCACCGAAATGGCGTGAATCGAATCATCCTTTAGCGGAAGGCGCTCCCATACATCCGCAACCACGGCGCCAACTCGCTCATGCGACTTGGCCAAGTGCTTAGCCGCGTGCGTAGAGATATCCAGGCCAACGCCGCGTGCGCCCTCAATCGAATCAAGGGTGTGTGCGAGGTAGTAACCCGTACCCGCGCCGACCTCAAGGAGCGCAGGGGCGGTGTCCGCATTCAGGCCAGCCGCATGTTCAGCCGCATCCTGGGTCTCCAGAGAATCCTGCACCGCACCGGTGACTGCCTCCACGAAGGGAGCAAAGTGTCCCATGGCCAGGTAGGTTTCGCGGGCGTTGACCATCGCGGCATCATCGCCTTGGTGCTTCAAACCGGCACCAGCTGCCAGCGTGACGTAGCCCTGCTTGGCCACATCATAGGAATGGCCGGTCTCCGACACGAGGCGGGAAAAATCATCCGCACCCTGCAGGGCGCTGCCATCGGCGGGATCGGCCAGAATATCGACGATATGTGAAAGCATGCTCCTAGACTAGCTAGAAACTGCTACGAGGAGTGAACCCAGCTCCGCTGCTTCTTCTTTGCTGAGCTCAATCACAATGCGCCCACCCCCGTCAGAAGGAATGCGCATGACAATCTTGCGGGACTCCTCTACCGCTTCCATCTCTCCACCAGTGGTACGGGGCTTCATCGCTGCCATATTGAGTCTCCTTCGACTGAGTTTTGTACGTCCCTCTAGTCTAGCCCTTTTTCAGCCGACGGCGGCAGGCTCGTTCCCACAGGCTTCCCCGCAAGCTCCCTCAAGGCCTCGTCCAAGGACGAGTCAAAGGGTTAAGCCGAAGGTTCGGAAGAAGCGTCAGACGCTGTCGCCGGCGCTGCCTTTAAACGGCGCTCCACCGCAGCTAGGAGGGCATCCACCTGGTCCTGACGGTAGCCGCGCGCCACCACGTCGAAACGCAGGTCGTCGAAACGCCCCTCGTCGAGGGCACACAGATTTTCATAGTCGGTGTCCACAGCCTTGTCGGGGGCCTCCATAACAGGTCCCCGCCCCACCAGGCTTCCCCACGCCCACGTGCCAATGATCACGAGAGCGATGAGGACAACGAACAGCAGCATCCAGGACAACATGCGCTAAATCTTACCCAGCAGCGGCGGTCGTTGGGCAACGGGCCCAACCACGCCCGCGCGGGAGAGGATGGTGCGCGAAACTACATCGGCCATCGGGGATAGCTCATGGAGCGGGCGGTTGCGGTGGGCGCGAGTGCCCAGGTCCACTTCGGCGATGGCGTGGGGGCCGTGGCGCTTGGCGACGTCTATCAGTAACCCCGCTTCCACCCCATAGCCCGCGACGAAAGGCAACCCCACAGCCGCATCGCGGCGAATCGCATACTCCCCGCCCAAAGGCTGATCAATGTGCGCGAGCTCTGGGAAAAACATGCGCAGAAGCGGCTTGGCGCTCAGCTCCGTGACCCGCCCGCCACCTGTGGGCTGACCGTTCAGGCTGCGTGTATAGCGCGCCTTGACCAGCTGCACGTGGGGGTCCACAAAAGGCTCACTTAGCGCGGTCACCATGCCGGGGGCGGCGGATTCTAAATCCGCATCGATGAAGACGACGACCTCGCCCCGGGCCGCGGCCACCCCGCGCCACAAGGACTCGCCCTTGCCAGGCTGCGGCGGCTCCTCCACCACGTCGCGCCAATTGCACACCCGAGCCCCAGCCGCGGCTGCCTGTGCCGCGGTCCCATCGGTGGAGTCGGCGTCGACGACGATGACCTCTAACGGATCGTCAGCCAGGCAGGCGCGCACCACGTGGGCGACGGTGCGCTCCTCATTAAGCGCAGGGATAACTACGGAAACGCTGACAGACATGGCTTAGGCTAGCCCCCGGGTCGTCGCCAAGGGCGCCATCTGGCCCTGGATGGCGGCGGTCATCCGAATGACATCGAGTGTCGGGGCCACCTCATGGACCCGGAATGCCGCGACGCCCCGTGCCGCCGACCACGCCGTTGCCGCCAGTGTGCCCGCGACGCGCTGGTCCACGGCGCGGTCGAGGGTCTCACCCACAAAGTCCTTGTTCGACAAGGCCATGAGCACCGGCCAGCCCGTTGCCACGATCTCCTCTATGCGCCGCAACAACTCCAAACCGTGGAATGTGTTTTTGCCAAAATCGTGTGTGGGGTCGATGAACGTCAACTCCTCCGGACAGCCGAGGTCGGCGGCGCGCTCAGCTAGCCGCGTGGTCTCGGTGATGACATCGGCGACCACATCGTCGAAGTGCACACGATGCGGGCGGGTGCGTGGGGTCACGCCACCGGTGTGCGAGCACACGTAGCCCACCTTGTGGTGGCCAGCCACCTCGATGAGCTCAGGGTCCCAGCCGGCCCACGTGTCGTTGACCAGACCAGCACCGGCGGCGATAGCCGCTTCTGCTACCTCAGCGCGCCACGTATCCACGGAAATCAGCGCCTCCGGGCGGCGGCAGTGCAGCTCCGCGATGGTGGGCACGACGCGCTCGATCTCCTCGGCCGCGTCGACGTGCTCACCCGGGCCGGCCTTGACTCCGCCGATGTCGATGATGGAGGCGCCGTCGTCAAGCGCCTGCTCAGCGCGCTGGATGGCGGGGTCGAGCTCGAAGGTGGCGCCCTTGTCGTAGAAGGAGTCGGGTGTGCGGTTCACAATCGCCATGACCCGCGCGAGGTTGTACGCTTGGGTCACTTCTTTTCTTGCTCCCGCAAGCGCTTGTCCGACATCACCTTGTGCGCGGCCAAGATGTGGGCGACGGCTTCGTCGATATCGTCGGTGATCAAGAAGAGATCGAGGTCTTCAGGGTTGATGAACCCGCCCTCGGCCAAGGTTTTCTTCATCCACTCCACCAGACCGGACCAATATTCGGTGCCCATGAGCACGATGGGATAGTTGGTCACCTTGCCGGTTTGGACCATACACATGACCTCGAAGAATTCATCCATGGTGCCCATGCCACCCGGTAGGCAGATGAAGGCCTGGGAGTACTTGAGGAACATGGTCTTGCGGGCGAAGAAGTAGCGGAAGTTAAGACCCAGATCCACGTAGGGGTTCAGGCCCTGTTCGTGCGGCAGCTCGATGCCCAAGCCCACAGACAGCCCGCCGGCCTCATGCGCGCCGCGGTTGGCCGCCTCCATGATGCCGGGGCCACCGCCGGTGATAACGGCGTACTTGGCCTCTACTAGGCGGCGGCCCAAAGCCACGCCCAGCTGGTAATTCGGATCATCCTCCGGGGTGCGCGCAGAGCCGAAGACGGTCACGGCCTTGGGCAGCTTGGCCAGCGCATCAAAGCCGTCCACGAACTCGCCCTGAATGCGCAGGACGCGCCAGGGATCGGCGTGCTGCCACTCATGATCCGCACCGGACTGCAGCAGGCGCTGGTCAAAGGTGGAGGACTGCTCTCCAGCAGTGCGCACGAGAAGAGGTCCGCGCAGAGTGCGCAGTTGCTCAGGCGTCATAGTGGTCTTATCCCTTCAGGTAATTCAAGAGTGCGGTCGAGACTTCGGTGATCTGAACGACGGGCACTTGCTCGTCCTTCTTGTGGGCAAAGCCCGGATCCCCGGCGCCGAAATTGACGGCTGGGGTCCCCATCTCGGAGAAACGGGCCACATCGGTCCAACCATACTTGGCGCGGACGTTGCCGCCGACGGCGTCGACAAGCGCGCGTGCCGCCGGCTGGCCCAAACCGGGCAAGGCCGCACCCGCGATGTCATCGACCTCCACGGTGATGTTCTCGTGCTCGCCGAGGACCTCCATCAGGTGCGCCAGCGCCTCCTCGGAGCTGCGGTCAGGGGCAAACCGGAAGTTGACGAACATCCAGGCCTCATCCGGGATGGTATTGGTGGCCACACCCGATTCGAGGTGGACGATGTTGAGGCCTTCCTTGTAGGTGCAGCCGTCAATCTCAACGTCGCGGGGCTGGTAGTTGGCCACGTTGAGCATCACCGGTGCCAAGGTGTGCGCGGCATTGGAGCCGAGCCAGGCGCGGGCTGAGTGCGCGCGGGTGCCGTGGGCGGTCACGCGCACGCGGATGGTGCCCTGGCAGCCGGCTTCGATCATGGCGCCGGAAGGCTCACCCAGCAGCGCTAGGTCTCCCTGCAGCCACTCCGGGTGATCCTTTTGCAGGTGGCCCAGACCGTTGAATTCGGTGGCGACCTCCTCGCCCTCATAGGCAATAACCGTGAGATCGTGCTTGAGCTCATCGGAGTCGTACAGCTGCGCAAAAGCGTTGAGGTAGACCGCCATGCCGGACTTCATGTCAACGGTGCCGCAGCCATACATGATGCTGCCATCCTCCGACATGGTGTGGGGCACGTTATCGGCTAAGGGCACGGTATCGATGTGGCCGGCGAGGACCACGCGGCTTTTAAAGCCCCGATTCGTCCGGGCACAGACGGTGTTACCGTAGCGTTCCACCTCTACTTTGCTCTGGTCCAGACCACGCAGAGCCTCTTCGACCGCATCGGCGATCGCTTGCTCGTGGTGTGAAGGGCTGGGGATATCCACCAAGGCCTTGGTCAGCTCAATGGGATCGGAGAAGAGATTTAAAGTCACAACCCGCCATGCTAGCGCCCCCGGTTGCTTAGTGCATTGCGTAAAGTACTTCCCGTTGCAAACAATCAACAGCGTTGAAGGTGATTTCCCTATGGCTGCGGCCACTCACCTCAAAACCCGCCACCTCACCATGATGGGGCTCGGCTCCGCGGTGGGCGCGGGCCTCTTCCTGGGCGTCGGCCTGGGCATCCAGGTCTCCGGCACTTCCGTCCTTATTTCCTATGCGGTGGCTGGTGTGCTCATCGCCTTGGTGATGTGGATGCTCGGTGAGATGGCCGCCGCCCGCCCTTCGTTGGGTGCTTTCTCCACTTATGCGGGCCAGGCTTTCGGGCCGTGGGCGCGGTTCACGCTGGGCTGGATTTACTGGTTCATGCTGGTCATGGTGATGGGCGCAGAGATTACTGGTGCCGCGGCAATCGTCTCCAACTGGTTCGGGGTAGACCCCTGGATTCCAGCATTGGTGGCCGTAATTCTCTTCGCCATCGTCAACTTTGCCGCCGTGGGCGGCTTCGGCGAATTCGAGTTCTGGTTCGCCATCATCAAGGTTGCCACCATCGTGGCCTTCCTCGGCATCGGCGTGCTCATGGCACTGGGCATCCTGCCGGGTATGGATCTCTCGGTGGCGGGCCACAACTTTACGGAGAACTTCCTCCCCAATGGCGGCCCCGGCTTTGCTGCCGGCCTGCTCGCCGTGGCTTTCGCATTCGGTGGCATCGAACTGGTCACCATTGCCGCAGCTGAGTCCGAAGACCCCGCACACAACGTGGCCACTGCCGTGCGCGCCATCATCGTGCGCATCATGGTCTTCTACATCGGCTCCATCCTGGTCATCACCATGGCCTTGCCTTTCAGCTCTATCCAGGACGCCGATGTGGCCGCGGACTCGCCCTTCACGTTGGTCCTTGCGGCCGCGAAAATCCCCTTCGCCGCGGGATTCATGGAGGCGATCATTGCCCTGGCGCTACTCTCCGCCTTCAACGCGCAGATCTACGCCACCTCCCGCTTGGTCTATGACATGGCTAAGGACCACAGCGCGCACCACGTCTTTTTGAAGACCAACGCGTCCGGCTCCCCCATTTATGCGGTGGTGCTCTCCATCGTCTTCGCCTTTGCATCGGTAGCTCTGCAGTACTGGAACCCGCCGGGGCTTCTGGCCTTCCTCTTCAACGCGGTGGGCGGTTGTTTGCTGATCATCTGGTGCTTCATCGTGGCTTCCTACATCAAGCTGCACCCTCAGATGAAGGCCAATGGAGACCTCACTACGCTGCGTGTTCCGTGCTTCCCGTGGCTGCCATGGATCACCGCCCTGGCGCTGGTGGGTCTTACAATTCTCATGCTTTTCGATCCCTCCGCCCGCAACCAAGTCCTCGCCGTCCTCGTCCTGACCGTGGCCCTGGTTGTGATATTCCACCTACTCCCGGGTAACTCAAGGCGCGCGGCGGACGCGTAACTGCTAGGGTGTGAGCCTATGACTTCAGCATCCGCACGCGGCCTGGCAACCATTACCCACGACGGCACCGTCCTGGACGTCTGGTTCCCCGCAGTTCACACCGATATCTCTGTAGAAGCCAGCGGCACCGAGCGCTTGGAGGAGGTTCCGCAGCAGTTCGCTGACCTGGTGGGCCCCGACGAGGAGCGCGGCGTCGCCCGCATCGCGGTGGAGACCTCTATCAAGGATCTGGACGAGGCTCCCGCCGACACCTACGACGCTTACCTGCGCCTGCACCTGCTCTCCCACCGCGCAGTCAAGCCTCACGGCCTGAACGTAGACGGGATCTTCGGCAAGCTGGCCAACGTCGTGTGGACCAACTACGGCCCCTGCGCGGTTGCCGATTTCCAGATGGTCCGCGGCCGCCTCGCTTCCCGCGGCCCGGTCGTGGTCTACTCCGTCGATAAGTTCCCGCGCATGGTGGACTACGTTGTCCCCTCCGGCGTGCGCATTGGTGACGCGGACCGCGTTCGCCTAGGCGCCCACTTGGCTGAGGGCACGACCGTGATGCACGAGGGCTTCGTCAACTTCAACGCCGGCACCCTGGGCGCCTCCATGGTCGAGGGCCGTATTTCCGCAGGCGTCGTCGTGGGCGATGGCTCCGATATCGGCGGCGGCGCCTCCATCATGGGCACCCTGTCCGGTGGCGGCAAGGAGGTCATCTCCATCGGTGAGCGCTGCCTGCTCGGCGCGAACTCCGGCGTGGGCATTTCGCTTGGCGACGACGCCGTCGTCGAAGCCGGCCTCTACGTCACCGCCGGCACCAAGATTGCCGTCTTTGGCAAGATCGCGGCGGCCCTAGGCCTGTCTGAGGGCGACACCATCAAGGGTTCCAAGCTCTCTGGTGTTTCCGGCGTGCTGCTGCGCCGCAACTCCGTGACCGGCGCCGTCGAGGCCGTCGATTGGAAGTCTGAGGCTGTGGCTCTCAACGAGGATCTGCACAAGAACTAAGCGCTGCTGCTTGAGGCCCCCGTTTCTGCGGGGGCCTTTCGTGATCCCAGATTCATTCCCTCGCCCACGTCCCTGCGCCACGGGCACCCCTCGATGCCCTACCGCCGACAGCCGCGGCCTAGAATGCTAAAGGTGACTGCTCAAAACGATTCCTCCTCTCGCTCACTCGGCAGCGGCTTGAAGGTCCGCCACCTGACCATGATGGGGCTGGGCTCCACCATTGGTGCTGGCCTTTTCTTAGGCACCGGTGTAGGCATTTCTGCCGCCGGCCCCGCGGTCCTTTTGGCTTATCTCATCGCTGGTTTCCTTGCCATCCTAGTCATGCAGATGCTCGGTGAGATGGGCACGGTCATCCCCGCATCCGGCTCCTTTTCCGAATACGCGGAGCACGGCATCGGCCGCTGGGCAGGCTTTACGCAAGGCTGGATTTACTGGCTCGCCACCGTCGCTGTCCTTGGCGCGGAAATCACCGGCGCCGCCGGATTCATCGGCGCGTGGTTTAACTGCCCGCCCTGGATCCCCGCTGCCATCTGCGTGGCTCTTTTCGGAACCATCAACCTGCTGCGCGTGCGCTTGTTCGGCGAGTTCGAGTACTGGTTCGCCTTCATTAAGGTTGCCGTCATCATTGCTTTCCTCATTATCGGCGCACTATTGATTTTCGGACTGCTTCCCGGCCATACCTTCATCGGCACATCTGTTTTCCTTACCGATGGCTTCATGCCCAACGGGCTCGGTGGTGTGGCCGCTGGTCTGCTCGCCGTAGCTTTCGCCTTCGGTGGCATCGAGGTCGTCGCCATCGCTGCGGCGGAATCCGAGGATCCCGAGAAATCCCTCGTCAACGCCGTGCGCACTACAATTACCCGCATTTCGGTGTTCTACCTGGGCTCTGTCCTCGTCATCACCTTCCTCCTGCCCTATTCCTCGCTCGGCTCCGCGCAGTCGGCCGCCGAGTCGCCGTTCACCATGGTCTTGGACCGCGCGGGAATCCCAGGCGCGGCAGCCATCATGGAAGTAGTCATCGTTCTCGCACTGCTTTCCGCTTTCAACGCGCAGATTTACGCTTCTTCGCGCATGATGCACTCGCTGGCCTCCCGCGGTGAGGCGCCCAAGCTCTTCGCCACCACCGACCGCCGCGGCGTCCCGACTGCGGCCATCGCGCTGTCTGTCATTCTTTCCGCGGTGATGGTCATCCTGAACTATGCGGATACCGGGTGGCTGCTGTCCTTCATGCTCAATGCCGCTGGAGCCTCGCTGCTTATCGTGTGGGTGTTCATCGCGGTGAGCCAGTTGCGCCTGCGCCCCCAGCTCGAGGCCATCCACCCACTGCCGGTGCGAATGTGGGCCTACCCGTACCTCACGTGGTTCGCGTTAGCTCTCTTCGCAGCCATCGCGGCGCTCATGCTTAGCGACGCCTCAGCCCGCATCCAACTCTTCTCCGCCGCCACCATGTTCGCGGTACTCGCAGTTGCAGGTGTCATCAACGCCAAGGTCCGCGGTATCGCCCCGACGTCTCGCCTGCCCCTGCCCACGGCCGAGGAGCTCGAGGCCCGCTAGCCGGCCCACACCCTTCGCACCGCCCCTCTCCCCCTCGCGCTGCGCCTCACTACCGGCCCCTCCTTCCCTTCGCGCTCACCGGCGCACGACGTCGCGCTGCTTCCCCGCTCCCCCGTGGCCGCGAAGGGCATAGCGCGTGAATAATCCCCTAAGCACGCGCCTTCACACCGCAGCTCCACCCCTTCGCGCTCACCAACGATGGCTAGCACAACGGCCGAGGCCTCCTCGTGAGCGCGAAGGGTACGCGGCCCCGAAGCCGTCATATCCAATGCCCCTCCCGATCCTTCGCGCTCACCGACATCGATCGGGCAGCCTGTCCAAGGCTGCCTGTGAGCGCGAAGAGGTTTTAAGGGAAGTAAGACTACCTAAATTGCAGACACGACAACCTTTACCGCCGAAATCAACGTCTCGGGGCTGAGTTATCCACAGGCGGGAAATTGACCCTCGACGCGTCGTTAAGCACTGCATACCTTGAGCGTCATGAAGGCATGGACGACCGCGGAGCTTCGCGAGCAAGGCTTGAGCAAGGAGGCAATCAGGCGGAAGCTTCGCGCGGGGACGCTCTTTCGCGTGCACCGTGGGATTTATAGCGACGAGTGGTCGCCGCTAGCTGTGGCGCGGGCTCTGGTGCACGGGCTCAGTCGAATACATTTCACGGGCAAGACCGCGCAGGAGATTCACTTGGGGAGGAAGATGACCTTTCCACTGGAAGCCGAAGGTCCGCGCACGCTCAAGGGCAAGAATTTTCGGGTGACACATTCACGCCTGGCGGCTACTGCAAAGGTAAATGGCCTGCCTGTTGTTCAGGTGCTGTGGGCAGCTCGTCGTATGGCCGCTAACTGCAGACAACTGCTGGAAGAATATTATCGCGGCAAGACTGGCCCTGAGCGTTTGGACAATGACCGGCGGAGAATGCGTCGGGTCCCTCGGCGTTTGAAAGAGACGATACGCCGCACGCCCATCGGTACGGACAGCGTGCCGGAGCGCCAGCTCAGTCGAGGCCTTAGCGCAGACGGAATCTTTCCTGAGCACAACGCGCTCATTGCGGGCTACCGCTTTGACCTGAAGATTGGCAAACTCATCGTGGAGGTCGACGGCTGGGAGCACCACAAACATAGTCGTGCGTTTCAGGCAGATCGCTCGAAACAGAACGCAGCAGTAGCTCATGGGTATACGGTTTTGCGCTTTACTGCTGACGATATCCGCTACCACCTCGACGACGCCGTTCTACTCATCAAAACCATGCTTGAGCAGCTCAAAGGACGGAATCCGACGTTGCCGGCTGTGGTGACGCAACCCTATTGGACATGGCACTTGTGTATGTAACTCTTGAATTTATGACAAGCATTCTTTACACTTGGTCGCGCAAGCACAACATACTGTAAAGGAAGCCACATGGCCGAGCATCACAATATGGTCCGCAAATGGCGGCGCTGGCTCGAGATGTCCCAAGCCGAACTCGCCGAACGAGCCGGCGTATCCCGCCAAACTATCGCCAATATCGAACGCGGCAACTACTCGCCCTCTGTCTACCTAGCGCTAGACATCTGCCGCGAACTAGGAAAAACCGTCGAAGAAGTCTTTGGAGATGAACAACATGATTAACGCCATTGCCAACTACACGCTCCGCGAGATCGACCGCGCTTCCCGCGACGAATTCGAGCGCGAGACTTTCTACAAGGCCTACGCCATCTCTGCGCCGCCTGCACAGTTCCTCGAGCTCGTCACCGCAGCCATCCTCGCTTGGGTTCTACCTGGGAAGATGAGCATGCTGTGCTTCCTCGCCATCGCGCCGTCTATCATCGGCAATCTCTTCGGCACGGCGTGGCTGCGCAAGCGAGTCGCCACCCCATCTGTTGGCCGTAATTGGTCTGCGATTACCGTCTCCCTCATCCCGCTCATTGTGATGTTCGCCGGAATTGCCCATAACGCTTACGCACCGGACTCCACCTCCTACTTGATTGGCGCTGGGGCTGGCGTGACCGCCGCCATCATCTTCACACCATTCCTCCGACGCCGCCAGCACCAACGCGACCAAGCCCGCCTCGACGCCGAGCTCGACGATTAGACCGCACTGCCCGGCCTATCCTCATTCATCCCGCCCTTCGCGCTCACCGCGGACGGCGGGTCTTGCTTTTTACAGGCGCCGGTGAGCGTCAAGGGTAGTTCAAGCCGATACTGCCCGCCCCCGCAAAGAATGCGCCCCTGCCTCGCTAAACCGCTGCCATCTCCCTTCGCGATCACCGTGAGCGGGATCTAGCGAATCTATTAGACGTCGGTGAGCGCAAAGGGCGGGCTTCCGATTCCTGTCTTAAACGCTCACCAGAGCGCTGGAGCGCTTTGACGCCGCGCTCTCTGTGAGCGCGAAGGGGGCAGTGCTTGCCGACGCCTCCTTCCCGCTCACCGCAGCATGTAAAAAGCCCCGCCGGCCATCGCTGGTGAGCGTGAAAGGCAGGCGCGGGGCAGGTGCCGTGCGGAAGGACAGGCGGGGCGAAGGGCCGAAATTAAGCCGGCGCGGTCTCGTGGACCACGACCGGTGCCTTGGGCTTCGAACGGAAGGTCCACAGCTTATTGAAGATGAAATTGATGGGCATGGCTACCACGATAGAAATGGCATTGGCCCAGTAGTACATCGTGCGGAAGCCCGTCGAGTCATCGAAAATATGCGGCGGCAACTGCAGCGGCGAGGTCGGATTCATCAGCAGGTACTGCACCGCGAGCGTGACCAGGTAGGCGCCAATACCCGTGATGAGGAACGGGAAAAAGCCACGTAGCCAGGACACCTTGTTGACGGACTTGAACGTCCACATGCGGTTGAGCTGGTAATTCCAGGTATTCGCCACGAGGAAGGCAATCGTGGAAAAGAGCATGAACCAGCGCACGTGGAACTGTGTGCCGAAGAGATTGAACATCGCGTCATGCGGTGTAGCGCCAAACCAGGCCAAACCGCATTTCGCAGCCACGATAGAGGTCGCGATGTTGACCAACGCGCCCGAGCCGCCGACCAGACCAAACTTGATGAACTGGCCAAGATTCGAGGCAAAGCGAGCAAAGCTCAGATCCGCCATGGACACGCCCTTCGTACAAAATGCTCAATTATGATGAATAAAACTTCGTACAAGTTTAGTCCGTCGCTCAGCGCAAACTAAAATGCGCGCCGCAATAGCGCCCAATCTCACAGCTTAAACTCACGCTTCTCGCCCGAAAGCGGGTCCTTAAAGCTCATCGCAATGTGGGAAAGCTGCAGCGGCGTTGAAAAGTCATAGAGGGACAACCCGCGATCCACCGGATAGGTATCATCCCCCACGATCGGATGGCCCAGGTGATTGAGCACCACGCGAATCTGGTGGGTGTGCCCGGTCAGCGGCCAGACATCGGCCACCGTTCCCCGAACGCGCACCCGAGTCACTGTAGGCGTGCCGGAAGGATCCACGCGGACCTGGCGCTCGCCCCGCACCCGCCGCATGCCCAGCCGCACCGTGCCGTCGAAGGAGAAGGGCGCGGCCACCCGAGCACGGTAGTGCTTCACCACCGCCCGCTCCTGAAAAAGCTGCTGGTACGCAGCGCGCGTGCGCGAATTACGCGAACACAGCACCAACCCCGATGTCAATCGGTCCAGCCGGTGCAGCGGCACAATAGAGTCCTCCCCATAGTCCACGCGCAGGCGGGTCTGGAGGGTCTCGCGCACGATGCGCCCATTCGACGTCGTAGGCAAAAAGTGCGGCTTGTCGACGACTATCAGGTCCCCATCCTCATACACCACGCGATAGTCAAAGGGAATAGGTTCTTCGGCAGGCGCCGGAGGGTGATACCACGCCAGCGTTGGACCGGGAAGCACAGTGCCAGGTTCTAAGCGGGCACCAGGCGAAAACGCGGAATCGCCCGCCTCACCTGCCCAATAGGTAGGAGTGGCGGGCACGATGCCGGTGAGCATCACCTTGCGCGGGCTAATCCCCTCCCGCGCCGGCGGGCGAAAGACCACTTACTCAGCCAAGCGCGCGACGGCTGCGGCAATCCGCTCATCGGTGCCGTTCAGGCCGATGCGTACGTACTGCTCGCCCGCTGGGCCGTAGAAATCACCCGGCGCCACGAGGATGCCGCGCTCGGCCAGCCAGTCAACGGTCTCGCGGCAGTTCTCACCACGGGTTGCCCACAGGTAGAGCCCAGCCTCGGAGTGCTCGATTCTAAAGCCCGCGCCGGTCAGTGCGCGCATGAGTTCTACACGGCGCGCGGCGTAGCGCTGGCGCTGGAGGGCTTCGGAGGGGTCGTCGTCAAGCGCGGCAACCATGGCCGCCTGAATGGGGCCCGGCACGATGAGCCCTGCGTGCTTGCGCAGCTCCAATAGCTCCGCGATGAGCTTGGCATCGCCCGCGAAGAAGCCCGCGCGGTAGGACGCCATGTTCGCGCTCTTGGACAGCGAATGCATGGCGATAAGCCCCGTATTGTCCCCATCGGTCACGCGCGGATCCAGGATGGACACCGGCGGGTTCTCATCATCCCAGCCCAAGCCCATGTAGCACTCATCTGAGGCCACGATGGCATTGTTCTCGCGCGCCCAAGCGACGATCTCACGCAGCTTCTCGACGCCCAACACCTTGCCCGTCGGGTTCGACGGCGAGTTGATGAACACCAGCGAGGCGTCTTCGAAGTCATCGTCCGCACGCAGGGGCTTGGCGCCGGCCAAGAGCGCACCGACTTCATAGGTGGGATAGGCCACCGTCGGGAAAGCTACGGTCTCGCCACGCATGCCCAGCAAAGTGGGCAGCCAGGCGATAGCCTCCTTGGTGCCGATGACCGGCAGCACCGCGTCCACATTCATGTTGTAGCGGCGCTGCAGCGCCTTCGCGATGGCCTCCCGCAGCTCCGGGGTGCCCTGGGTCTGTGGGTAACCGGGAGCCTCGGCCGCTGCGGACAGTGCTAACTGCACGCCAGGGGCGACCGGATCAACGGGGTTGCCAACTGATAGGTCAACGATCCCGTCTGGGTGCGCCTGGGCCTTCTCCTTGGCGCCGGCGAGCGAGTTCCACGGAAAATCCGGGAGTGTGTGTCCAAGCGGCGTGCGGCTCATGTTCTACTCCTGGTTCTGGGGCGGGAGCGCAGAGATCATCGGCACGTCAAAGTCCTGCGGGCCGAGTGCAGCTGCACCGCCCGGGGAGCCGAGGTCATCGAAGAAGGCGGCGTTGGCGTCGTTGTAATCCAGCCACTCATCCGGGACATCATCCTCGTAGAAGATGGCCTCCACCGGGCAAGCCGGCTCGCAGGCGCCGCAGTCCACGCACTCGTCCGGGTGGATGTAGAGCATGCGCTTGCCCTCGTAGATGCAGTCGACCGGGCACTCTTCAACGCAGCCGCGGTCCATCACGTCGACGCAAGGCTGCGCGATGGTGTAAGTCATAAGGTGTTTAAACTCCTGTGTGTCACGGGTTTTCTACGACTAACAGTATGCTACTCCGAGGCGAAAAATGGCCAAACGCTACCCGCGATTCCCGCGGCGAACAGCAGCAGGCTGAGAATATTATTGGGCAGCAGGCTACCGTCACCGATGGCGGCTCCCAGCATGAACGCGAGAAATCCTCCCACCCACGCCAGCCCGGGCACACCGGCGATGTAGGGATTCTCACTCCACAGGCGGGCTGTGCGAGTCAACACTCCGTTGAACCAGAATGCAATGAGGATGGTGATGGGAAAGGCCATCCCGGACTCGCCGGGCCACGGCAGACGAGCAGTGAGATAAACCACCTCGAGAGTCAGCGAGCAGAGTGCGCCTAAGACGAGCCACACTAGGCCCCCTACCTGCTCGCCGCGGGAGAAATCAGTGCGAATGGCGCGCTCGTTCATTTCTCCCCCAGCAATGAATCCTGTGGTTCACCCTGTCCCAATTGGTAGAACTCTTGACGCAGCAGAGGCATGGTGAGCAAGTTTGACAAGGCATAGGCTGCGGGAACCTCCGCGGGATCCTTGAGCCCTGCCTGGGCGGCGTGCGGGTTGACGGTGGTGAGGGAGCCGTCGGCAAGCCAGATCTGCGTGGCGTGGGCCAGCATCGCCGCACGCTTGGCGCTGAGAGCCGCGTCAGTGAGCTCGTAAGTGATATCGCAGCCAGCGTTGGTGAAGTTGTCCAGGTACTCCTTATCCGGCAGGCTCCAGCCCTCGGGAGGTGTGACAGCCTCGAGGCCGCGATAGTGCGCGGTGCGCTCGAAGACGGCCCACCAGATCCGCTGCTCCGGCTCGGCAGCCGCATGCACGGCCTTGTGTACGGCGATATGGTCGGGGTGCCCGTAGCCGCCGTCCGGACCATAAGTCAACACCGCGTGTGGTCGCAGCGCAGCAAGGTGGCTACGCAATAAATCTGCGGCCTCGTCCACACGGTTCACCAGGGCCCGCGGATTCTCGTGAGAGGGCGAGCCTTCCATCCCGGAATCACGGAAGTGCCCAAATCCGCCCAGCTGAATGCCCTCGACCCCTAACGCGTCGAGCGCGTGCTTGAGCTCCCAAGCACGGAAACCTCCCAGCTGATCGGTTTCTGCCAGGCCTTGGTAAGGCTCGCCGATGATCTCGCCTTCCTCACCCAGCGTCGCGGTAATCACGGTGACCTGCGCGCCGCGCGCGGACAAGTCCGCCAGCGTGCCGCCGGTAAAGAGCACCTCATCATCCGGGTGAGCGTGAACAGCCACGACGCGGTAGCCCGCGAGATCCTTAATCATCGTCTTTCCTCCACTGCGGTGCGCTAATCAGACCGGAATCCCAGTCCTTAATGCTTTGTCCGGGGCCAACAATACCCTTGCCCAAAGCGTGGACTCGCACCTCATTGAGCAGCGGGATGAAGAGCACTTCTTCCTTGTTGAGGTGCTCTACCCGCTCTTCGGCGGCCTCGGAATCCAGTTCGCCTGAAAGAATGTCAAGGGCTGACTCTGCGGAATTTTCTGGGCAGAATCCCGACAGCGTTGCCGCTGGGCGCGTCGGCGTTGCGCACACGAAGTAATTGGCCAAGGTTATCGCATCCCTGCCGTTCTCATCCCACGCCACCACGGCATCAACCTTGCCCGCCGGAAGCAGATCCGAGGTAATTGTAGTCAGGCGTTCGGTGACGACCTCCGCGTCAATAGCCTTGGCTTGCAGCACGTCCACAATGGTGGTGGCTGCCGCCAAGGCCGTGGGATTTTGAGGATCCACACCGATGCGCACGGGCTTGCGTCCCGCCCGCTCCCGCAGTGGGGCGAGCTCCGCGTTACTGTCAAAGGGGTTGTTCCCAGGCTCCAGCTCTGAGGCACGGCCGGTGGCCAAGCGGGCAATCTGGTCGGTATCGAGAAGCGAAGCCAATGCGCGGCGCTGGGGCTGCTCGTTGAGAGCGCCCTCCGCAGTGGACATTTCCAAGCGGAGCTGGCGTTGCCGTGTCACCACACCGGTATTGACATTGCTGAGCAGGCTCAGGCTCTCCAGGGTGGTCTGTTGCGGGGTGAAATCAGCAAAACCGATCTGCCGCGAGCGCAACATATTCACCGCTTGCGCGGTATCGCGAACCGCACGCAGCTGGATGACGTCGATGTTCGCGGGATTTTCTCCCCAGAAACGGTCATTGCGATTAAGCGTGATGATTCCTCGCCCGCGGTCCATGCTTTCCACGAGGTAACGCCCAGCAGAGGCGGGGATCCCGTCGGCCAGCACTGAGGCGAAATCCCTGTCTTCTAGAAGGTGGGAGGGCAAAAGATGGGCAAAAAGTTTGTGCCAGTCTTCGACGCGGTGGTCGAAGTCCACGGTCACCACCCGCCCATTGCCGGAGGTCCGCACAGCCGAGATCGCCCGATAGCCAGAAACATTCTTAGCCCCCGGGGTGCGAGTTATCTGGGACCACAAATAGTTAAAGTCGGAACCACTGATCGGCGTGCCATCAGACCATTGGGATGGCGCGGCGATGGTATAGCGCACACGCATCGCAACGCCTTCGGGGGCTTCGATCTCCTCGGCAGATTCCAGGACATCCGTGTCCATCTCGGTGCCGTGGAACGCAGAGGGCAGCACTAGCTCCGCAATCTGGTTGACCAGCTCAGAATTATTTGCCACGAGGTGCGGGTTGAGGCCGCCGCGCAGCGGGTCAACCCCGATGGCCACGGTGCTGCGCTTCGGCAGAAGGTCCTCTTCGGGCGCTGCCTCAGGTGGCGGGGCGGTGGTGCTGGAATTCGTTGGAGTGGCGCTGCGATCATCCTCGTCCACCACCGGCGGCGGGCCAGGGTTAGCCTGGCAGGCCGTCAGCAGGGCGGCTGCGAGGATAACGCCGAGCCGAGGCAGGAAACGGTCCACTCCACACAACCTCAAATTCCGGAAAGTACTTCTTTACCACCCTGGGGCGGCGCTTGACGACGCCCCACGCATCCCCAGTGGTTACTTGTTGAGCTGCTTAGCGCGGGCGGCCGCACGCTTGCGTTCGGTGGAGGACAGCTCGACCTTGCGCACGCGCAGGACGTTCGGGCCGACCTCGACGCACTCGTCGGTGCCACAGAACTCCAGCGCCTCTTCCAAGGACAGGGTCCGAGCCTTGGCGAGGGTGACGGTGGCATCCGCGGTAGCGGAGCGCATGTTGGTCAGCTTCTTTTCCTTGGTGATGTTGATATCCATATCCTCATCACGGTTATTGGCGCCGACAACCATGCCTTCGTAGGCCTCCATGCCCGGCTCCACGAAGAAGTCACCACGGTCCGCCAACTGCTGCAGAGCGTAGGCGGTGATCTGGCCGGAACGGTCGGCCACCAGCGAGCCCGTCGGGCGTGCCTTGATATCGCCAGCCCAAACATCGAGACCATCGGAGATGGAGTTGGCGATACCAGAGCCGCGAGTCTCCGTCATGAACTGAGTGCGGAAGCCGATAAGGCCGCGGGCGGGGACGCGGAAAACCATGCGGACCCAGTCGCCCTCGCGGACATCCATGGACTGCATTTGGCCCTTGCGGGTGGCCAGCAACTGGGTAATAGCGCCCTGGTGCTCGGAGGGGGAATCGATGGTGAGCATCTCGTACGGCTCCATCGTCTTTCCGTCGATGACCTGGGTGACCACCTGCGGCTTGCCGACGGTCAACTCGAAACCCTCACGGCGCATGTTCTCGATGAGCACGGACAAGGCCATCTCGCCGCGGCCCTGAACCTCCCAAGCATCCGGGCGCTCTGTCGGCAGCACCTTGAGGGAGACGTTACCGATGAGCTCCTGGTCCAAGCGAGCCTTGACCATGCGGGCAGTGAGCTTATCGCCGCCGCCCTGGCCTGCCATCGGGGAGGTGTTGACGCCGATGGTCATGGAAATAGCCGGCTCGTCGACCTTGATGCGCGGCAGCGGCTCTGGGTGCTCGACGTCCGCAATGGTGTCACCAATCATGATGTCGGAGATACCGGAGATGGCCACGATGTCACCGGCGATAGCCTCGGTATCCGGCTGGCGCTGGAAGCCGACGGTGCGCAGGAGCTCTGCCACCTTGACGGTCTTGGTGTGCATCTCCCCTTCCTCGTCATAATGTATCCAGGCCACCTGCTGGCCCTTCTTGATGGTGCCTGAGTAGATACGCAGCAGGGCGATACGGCCGAGGAAGTCATCGGAGTCCAGGTTGGTCACGTGCGCCTGCAGCGGGGCGTCGACCTTGGCGGAGGGCTCAGGGAGGACGTCATAGATGACGTCGAAAAGCGCCTGCAGATCATCAGCGTTCGGGACGTTGCCATTGCCCGGGTTTTCGGTTGAGGCCTTGCCCTCACGGCCGGAGGTGTAGAGGACCGGCAGATCCAGCAGTTCCTCGGCAGCAGCTGCTGCTTCCTCATCTTCCAGGCCGGCGGCGATTTCCAGCAGCAGGTCCTGGGCCTCGGTAACGACCTCATCGATTCGGGCATCCGGGCGGTCGGTCTTATTCACGCAAATGATGACCGGCAGCTTCGCCTCCAGCGCCTTGGTAAGCACGAAGCGGGTCTGTGGGAGGGGGCCTTCGGAGGCGTCGACAAGCAGCACGACGCCGTCGACCATCGAGATACCGCGCTCCACCTCGCCGCCGAAGTCGGCGTGGCCCGGGGTGTCGATGACGTTGATGATGAGATCCCCGCCGTCCTTGCCCAGGCCCTTGCGGTGGATGGCGGTGTTCTTCGCCAGAATGGTGATGCCGCGCTCGCGCTCCTGATCATTGGAGTCCATGACGCGATCCGAGTGTTCGCCATGGTCGCCGAAAGCGCCGGACTGCTCCAGCATGCCGTTGACGAGGGTGGTTTTACCGTGGTCAACGTGCGCGACGATGGCTACGTTACGGAACTCAGTATTACTCACGTGTGGGGTGCTCCTTAAAGCATGATGCGTTAGCGATGTGAACGGCCCTTAAATATACTCTCTAGCTCTTTGATGTGCAGCATCGCGCAGGATCCCGCAGAGCGCTGCGGGATGTAACGAATTGATATCAACACCCGACATACCGCACAGTAGTCCTCTATTGAGAGTTGACTACATCAAAAAAGTGAATATTGTGGCAGCAGATACTATTGTGACGCATGTGATTTAGTTTCTGCCGTCACGCCCCCACCCACACACAAGGATTTTCCATGGCCTTTTCCGAACAGCACTCTTCCCGCTCCGCCCGTCGTGGCGTCGCCGGACTCACTGCTGCCGTGATGATGGGCCTACTCAGCATCACGCCCGCAAACGCCGGCGCCCCCGACCTCTCCTCGCTCGTGAATATCCCACAGAGCAGCAACCCGTTGGACAGCCTCGGCCGTCCCACCCCGGAGACGCAGGATCGCGTTCGTGCTTTCGCGGCACAGCCATGGATCCCGCAGGAAGCCCGCAGCGCCATCCTCACCGCCCTTAATTTCACCGCCGGTGAAGGCGGCGAAGGCGGCGTTGCCATGCCGGAGGGAAATAACCCCGGCTTCCGCCAGTTCTACTGGCCCACGGTCTCCGCGCAGTGCATCGGCGGGCAGGGCGATTCGGTGGGTTCCGCCATCGCTGTGCCTGGCCCGACCGATATGCCGGCCCCAGGTGCAGGTGAAGGCGAAACCGTCTTCCTCTTCACCGCGCTGGGCACCCCGACCGCCGCGGAAGAGCAGGGCGCCATGCGCGTTCAGTGGTTCAACCTGGACACCTTCCAGTTTGGCACTACTCCCCTGTTCAACAATGGCATCAACACCGATGGGCCAACCACGGTCTCGGGCCGTGCCACGACTGGCAAGGGTACCGTCGTGGCGGTCCTTTCCGGCGCAGTCAACACTGCTGAATCCTCGTGTTCCTTCCCACCTACCGCGGCTTACCTCGAGGTGAACTAATGAGCACAGACCTGCACCCAGTCAAGCAAGAAACCTTTAATACCACCGACAACATCAACGTCGACCCGAAAGGTTTCGAGCGCGAGGTAGACACCTACCGGGTCACCGACTTTGGCCTCTACATGGCCCGCGGCGCTAATCACCCGCGCTTCGGCTACCTCGAGTCTTGGCTGCTGCCGGACCTTGGCTTGCGCGCCAACATCTTCCACTTCCGCGAGGGCGTCGATGTGCACCAGGACTTCTACATCGACGTTGCCGATATCGATATTGACGGGGACGTGTGGACCACCCGCGATCTCTACGTCGACTTGGTCTCCACCTCTGGCGAGCCAGTCGATGTACTCGATATTGACGAGCTAGCCGCCGCCACCTCCAACGGCCTCATCAATGCCGAGGAAGCCGAGCGCGCCATGGAGCGGACCCTGACCGCCGTCGAAGGCATCACGCGCTACGGCGATGACGCCATGAATTGGTTGCGCACGCTGGGAATGGACCTTACTTGGGCAGAAAATGTGGAGCTCGTTCCCGCCGAGTAACCTAGGGTGAGTACTTCTCCCCCACCTTAAAAGGATGTGAGCCATGGCCGGTGGTCTCTTTGCCCTGCTTGACGACGTCGCCCTGATCGCCCGCTCCGCTGCCTCCAGCGTCGACGACGTGGCAGCATTGGCCGGAAAGACTTCGGTGAAAGCCGCCGGGGTCGTTGTCGACGACGCCGCTGTCACGCCCCAATATGTCCAGGACGTCAAGCCGCAGCGTGAGCTGCCCATGATTTGGCGCATCACCAAGGGCTCGCTCATCAACAAGCTCGTCATCATCCTGCCGATTGCGCTCATCCTCTCGTGGATCGCGCCGTGGGCGCTCACCCCTATCCTCATGTGCGGTGGTGCTTACCTGTGCTTCGAGGGCGCAGAGAAGATCTTCCATGCTGTCCTTCACCGCGGTGATAAGGACGAACAGACCGTGGAAGAAAAGGGCCCCGATGCCGAGGACTCCCTGGTGAAATCCGCTATCACCACCGACCTCATCCTCTCCGCCGAGATCATGGTGATCTCCCTCAACGAGGTCATTGATCAGCCCTTCTGGCTGCGCCTCGGCGCCTTGGTCACCGTTGGTGTCCTCCTCACGTTGGGCGTCTATGGCGCCGTCGGGCTGCTAGTCAAGATGGATGACATCGGCGTCGCCCTGCTCAAGCGTCACGATGGTGACTCCACCCTGGGCGCCGCCTTGGTGAAGGGCATGCCGATTGTGCTCAATATCATCGGCATCATCGGCACCGCCGCCATGCTGTGGGTCGGCGGCCACATTGTGGTCAAGGGTCTGAGCGAATTCGGCGCCGAACAGCCTTATGGCTTTATCCACCACGTGACCGAGAGCATCAACAACGGTGCCCTCGCCTGGTTGGCGGACACCGGCTTGTCGATGTTGTGCGGCTTTATTCTGGGCGCCGTTATCGTCACCATCATCATGGCGGTCAAGGCCACCGCCGAGCGCGTGAAATAGACCTTAGATAAACAGCGCGAGGGAGACGGCCATGACCGCCATCCCGGCGATCAGTCCGTAGATGGCACAGTGGTGTTCCCCGGTCTCCTCCGCCGTGGGCAAAAGCTCATCCAAGGAGATGAACACCATGATGCCGGCGATGACGGCAAAGCTGATGCCGAAAGTCATCGGCCCGATAAATGGCATCAGCAGCGCGAAGCCAATGAGAGCGCCGAGGGGCTCTGCCAAGCCAGATAGCGTGGCCCACCAGAAGGCTTTCTTGCGTGAGCCCGTCGCGCTGCGCAGGGGCACTGCGACCGCAATACCTTCGGGGATATTGTGGTGGCGATCGCCACGGCGACGGGGATAGCGATCTCCGGGGCTTCGAGGCCTGAGAGAAACGTGGCAAAGCCTTCCGGGAAGTTGTGGATGGCCAGCGCGAAGGCGGTAAAGATGCCGGTCTTCATCAGCCGTTTGCGCCGCGCGTCCTCCTCGGTGGTGGCCGGCTCGTGCGGGTTAATCTCCTCGGGCACAAGGCGGTCAATGATGGCAATGATCGCAATACCCGCGAAGAATGCCGCCATCATCGTCCAGGTGGCGCGAGCTTCGTCCCCGAGGGTGCTTTCTAGCTTCTTCAGGGCCTCCGGCAGGATTTCCATGAAGGAGACGTAGAGCATTACGCCCGCAGACAGCCCCAAAGCAGTGGCCATGAACTTCGGGCCTGGCTCCCGCTTTCCGACGGCCAGGGCGCCTCCGATGGACGTCGACAAGCCCGACAGCAGCACAAGGCTGAAAGCGAAGGCAATGGTAGCTAAGTCCATAGTGGGAAACTATAGCGTGTCTAACCCGGCCTCTGCGTAAGCTTGGAAGGAGTCCATCGCTTCCCATCTGACTCACGAGGTGACTGTCGCAACCATGGTGCTGTATCCGCTGGCTCCGTCCTATTTTGGTGTCGAGCACGTCGCGATTCTTGAGCACGTCAACTTTTCTACCGCGTTGAGCATTCCGGGGTTGGCGCAGCAGCCTGCGCTCGTCGACGTTTCCTTGCTCCCCGACCCCACTACGGGTGGCTGGCGCGTCCGCTCGGATTTCGGTTTTCTCGGTGCGCTCGATGACGAAGAGTCCGCTGAGTATCCAGCGCTGAACCGGCTGCGCACAGCGGCGATGAATGCAGCAACACATGCGACCGTCGAGATCGTGGACGGTGAGGTGGAGGTGGCCGTTGCTCTGGGGCTCGACCCGTGGATGATTCCCGCGAACAATCAGCCAGCGGGTACTGCCCTGCTCAGCGGTGGGCACGGCGCTCTCGTTCGTGTCGCGGAGGGAGAGCTCACTACACATCAGCTGCGCGAGATGGGAACCGAACAGCTCTTCGTGACGCTTGCGCTTCTCGACGACACCGTCCTCGCCACCCACGACAACCTCGTCCTCGGCCCGTGCGCGGAGCTCTCCGATACCCCAGCGCTGGCCACCGCATTCGCGGCCGCCTCCCAATCAGGTGCTTCCCTGGTCGCTCGGGCTTATGCTGCTGCGGGCCGCATCGCAGTGGACCTTCCCCTCGCCCCCGAAGACCCTGCTGCCCCGGCTCAGTCTGCCGAGCTCTTCGCACCTGTGGTCCCGCCGCTGCCGGTCGACCCAAACAATCCCGCCATCCCGCCGGCACTCGACCCTGATGCCGACTGGGAGTTCACCACGCCTGCGGATCCCCTTGCCTCACCACTGCCCACCGGCTCGCGTACCTTCACGTCCCCTAAAGACACCTTTTAACTGGCACCTTATGCGCTTACACTAATTCATTGACCTGGGATTTCTCTGAAACCCGCCCGCAAATGGTGCCTTTACTGGCTCTTCCGGTTTCGGGGTGCGTAGCGGGGTG
>NZ_KV788157.1:0-85367 GCF_001807205.1 Corynebacterium sp. HMSC05D03
ACACCAAACAAAACAAACAACTCAATACAACCCCCTTTAGGGCCCTAGACATCACACGATGTCTAGGGCCCTGAAAGCGTTTTCACACCCTCATAAAACCCAACCGCACCAACTGTAGCTACCGGCCCGGAAACCCTAAAAGTACAGACCCGAAAGTACAGACCCACTGCGTGCTGTCAAGTACAGGCCCGCGTCTGCTGATCAGTCACGCTGCAGGTATGTACTTCCACGTCTGCACTTATAAAACACGCAACAACCAAGCCCAAGTAGCCAAGCACAGGCCCGGGCTCTTCCACCAAAACCCCGCCGAAAGCGGCCGAGCCGTCCTCAACAACAACGCTTACCCTGCCATCTAAGACACAACCCCACAACCCCGAAGTTGAGAACATCAAGCACCAAACTGCTTTCCAGGGTTCAGGCCATAGCCACTGTTCAGAGGCGATGGTATTTTCGTTTAACTATTTATGGATTTAATAGATGATAGGTCTGTAATGGTAATTGTGATGAGAATTCACGGTCGGCACCAGTTAAGGGGTCAACAAATGAAATGTGCGTTGCCGTCAAATGCATTGGTATCCGCATGTCTTCGGCCTCGGCAGGGTAAATGACCGGGTATATGGGGTCGCCAATAATGGGTGCTCCGGCTTGGAGCATATGGAGCCGTAATTGATGAGTCTTCCCGGTCTGTGGTTTGAGTGTGTACTTCGCTAGCTCAGGTAGTGCTCCGTGGATAGCTTCGTACGGGGCCTTATCTACTGGCTCCACGCCGGCGACTTCGGTGATGGCGTTGACTTCACCTTCGACGATGCGTCCTTGTAGTTCCCCCGGGGTCTTCTCCATGCGGGAGCGCCAGACGGTGCCGGGGGAGACGTCGGCAAGCGGCGCGATGGCTGCGTAGGTCTTGGTGACGCGGCGCTCGGCAAACAGCGTTTGGTAGGCGCCCCGTATGGAGCGGTCCTTGGTAAAGACGAGGATGCCGGAAGTGAGACGGTCGAGGCGATGCGCAGGGGAGAGCTCGTTGTTGCCTGTCATCCGGCGAAGGCGAACGGTGGCAGTCTCCGTAATGTGGCGGGCGCGAGGCATGGTGGCCATGAAAGGCGGCTTGTCGACCACCAGGAGGTGCTCGTCTTCGTGCAGGATGGGGATGTCGTAAGGGACGGGTGTCTCTGGAGCTGGCATGCGGTAGAAGTACACCATCGCGTTGGTGACGAGGATGCTATCGGGGCTAAGAGGGGTGCCGTCTTGGCGCACAACTTCGTTGGCGTCGAAGCGTGCCTGAAGAGCGGCCTCGTTGTCGTCGGGGTGGCGATGGCGCTGCGTGGTGATGAGATTGTGTATGAAGTCCCACGCGGTGATTGGCCCGTCGGATACGCGCGCGTGGGTGGGGTTTAGCCCATCGCGGATAGGAAGTGGTGTTGCGCCACGCCTTTTTTGCGATATTCTTTGTCCCATGGATTTCAACTCTATTCTCGCACCCGTCATCGATTTCTTCTCTAATGGTATCGGTGCCGTCATTCGTGACATTGTCGTGGCCGCCTACAACATTCTCTTCCCTGCCAACGCAGATGCTGCGACCACCCCACAGGTCTAATAATAGGTATTAGACTGGAAGTGTAAGCACTTCGAAAGGAAAGGTCATGGCAAAGGAAGACATTGTCGTCGTAGCCGTCGATGGTTCGGAAGCGTCGAAGAACGCCGTCCGCTGGGCTGCCAACACTGCGGTGAAGCGGGGTATCCCACTGCGTATCGCATCGAGTTATACGATGCCGCAGTTCCTCTACGCCGAAGGCATGGTCCCGCCGAAGGAGCTTTTCGATGACCTCCAGGCGGAAACCTTGCAAAAGATTGAGGAGGCCCGCGCCGAGGCCCACAAGGTTGCCCCGGATCTGAAGATTGGCCACACCGTGGCTGAAGGTTCCCCGATCGATATGCTGTTGGAGATGTCTAAGGACGTCACCATGATTGTGATGGGCTCCCGCGGCATGGGCGGTCTTTCCGGAATGGTCATGGGTTCGGTTTCTGCCTCCGTGGTCTCCCATGCCTCCTGCCCGGTGGTCGTAGTCCGTGAGGATAACCACGTCACTGAGTCCACCAAGTACGGTCCTGTCGTCATCGGTGTCGATGGCTCCGAGGTCTCCCAGAAGGCAACTGATTACGCCTTCAAGGAAGCGGATGCCCGTGGCGCAGAGCTGATTGCTGTTCACACGTGGATGGATATGCAGGTTCAAGCTTCCCTGGCTGGCCTCTCGGCAGCCCAGGCGGAGTGGGCTGAGGTGGAGAAGGAGCAGGCAGAACTGCTGACCGAGCGCCTTGCAGAGTTCCAAGAGAAGTACCCGGATGTACAGGTGAAGAAGGTTATCGCTCGTGACCGTCCTGTCCGTGCGCTGACGGAAGCTTCCGAGGGCGCTCAGCTGCTCGTCGTGGGTTCCCACGGTCGAGGTGGCTTCAAGGGTATGCTGCTTGGTTCTACCTCCCGCGCGTTGCTGCAGTCCGCTCCCTGCCCGATGATGGTGGTACGTCCGGACTCCGAGTAACCTTCGCATAACTCCGCTATAACGATTCGGGCCCATTTATTGGATAAATGGTGGGCCCGGGTCGTTTTGATGTTTTAACGCGTACGGTGGGAAGTGCGTAAATAAAAGCTATTTACTGTTGAGAGAAGGAGTGAGTGACATGGGACTTGGTCTCGGTTTCTTTGGATCGATTGTTGTTGGCATCATTGCGGGTTGGCTCGCAGAGAAGATTATGAAGCGTGACCAGGGGCTGTTCACCAACCTCATCGTTGGTGTTATCGGCGGCCTCATTGGTGGCGGTTTGCTGGCGCTGTTTAATAAGGATGTCGGCGATAGCTGGTTCCTGATGATTATTACTGCGACCGTCGGTGCTTGCATCCTGCTGTGGATCGTGGGGGCCATTACGGGCCGCAAGAAATAATAATTCGCATACATACCGGTTTGTCTATATTGTATAGATGAACCGGTTTTGTCATGTGAGGAGGAGAAATGGCCGAAAAGAAGTCGCGCCGTAATCGCCCGAGCCCGCGTAGCCGACTACTCGAATCCGCCACGCGGCTCTTTACCACCGAAGGTATCCGCGTCATCGGAATTGACCGCATCTTGCGCGAGGCAGATGTGGCAAAGGCTTCGCTCTATTCTCTTTTCGGCTCCAAGGATGCCCTCGTTATCGCCTATGTCGAGGCCCTCGATGAGGAATACCGCGCAGATTGGCAAAAGCGCACCGAAGATGCCACTGACCCGGAGAACAAGATCCTGGCTTTCTTCGACAAGGCCATCGAAGAGCAGCCAGCCATGGAGTTTCGCGGCTCGCACTTCCTTAACGCGGCTGGCGAATACCCACGCCCGGAGACAGACGCCGAGCGGGGCATCGTGGCCGCCTGCGTGGAGCACCGAACGTGGATTCATTCCACCATCACGGCACTTCTTAACGCCAAGAATGGCTACCCCTCAGAGGAGCAGGCGAGCCAGATTCTTATCTTCCTTGATGGTGGTCTCGCCGGCGCCCGCCTGACCCGTGACGTCGCCCCGCTCGTCACCGCGAAGCAGTTGGCTATTCAGCTTCTGTCGGCGCCTCCGGCCGATTATTCGATTTAAGAATTTTGCGTGCCTCCGCCACAATCGCAGAGTGGCGTTTGCGGGCAGCAGCCAACTCCTCCTTGTACGCAGGGTTGTCCTTGAGGCGCTGTTTGGCGGCTTTCTTCTCTTTCTTCTTTTCCTTAGCCCGCCAGCGTCGAATGCTCTCCCGCCGCTGTTCGTGGACAGCTTCCGGTAAGGGATAGCGCTTGTGCAGGATGAATTCGTACGCCAAAGTCTGTAGCAAGGTGAAGAGGTAGGAGCAGCCCCAGTAGAAAATGATGGTCACGGGGATGGGACCGTTCCACGCTACCGCCCACAGCATCCAGGGGATGAGAAAGACCGTGAGCGCCATGAACCACAACAAGCGGCGCGGAATCTTCTGATCGAAAAGAGTGGTGAGGTAGCCGCGGTAGAGCGTGATAAGGGTGTTCAGCGAGGTGAACGCGAGTGCCGCCACGAGCATCGGCAGGATCAAGTCGTGATGCTCGCGGGCGAAGTCGGTGAGGGGGACGCCGAAGACGGTGGAGGCGCGGAAGGAGGAGACGTCGTCAAGCGTGAGCATTCCCACCGGTTCATTCGCCGAGCCCGAGACTCTAAGGACCACCTGGTAGAGGCCGATGAAGGCTGGGAAGATGAGGAAAACCGGGAAACAACCCACCATGGGGTTGTGCTGGAAGCGTTCCTTAAGATCGCGCTGCTTGGTCAGGATAGTGACGGCATCATCGACAGAATCGGCCTGCTTGAGTCGTTCGTTGAGCTCGGTCATCTCCGGGCGCATGAGTGCGCCGATGCGGCCCTGCTTCACGGAAAGCCAATTCAGCGGAGCGATGATTCCCCGGACTGTGAGTACCAGGAAGACGATGGTGAGGATCCACGCCATCGAACCGTCCAGGAAAGAAGCAAATAGCAGGTGCCAGAGTTTCATGATTCCGGAGACCGGGTACATGAAGATGCTGATCATCGCCTACTCCTCTTCCTGCAGGGTGGTGGGGCACTTACACGTTACAGGGAGTCTAAGATGCTGGTATGCCTCACCCCACTGCACGCACTCGACCGACCGTAGGTACCGTCATCGGTGAGCTCATGCTGACGGCCGGCGTGCTGCTGCTGCTTTTCGCTTTCTATGAGTCCTATTGGACCAACATCAAGTCTGGCCAGATGCAGAACCAAGCCAATGAGACGCTGCAGGAAGAATGGCACAACCCGCGAGGAGGGGGCCACGCCCCGAAACTTGGTGAGGCCTTTGCGCGCCTCTACATACCGGCCTTTGGATCGGATTTCGCTTTCGCGGTTCTGGAAGGCACCAACGAGGATGATCTGTTGCGCGGACCAGGGCGCTACACGGAGACACAGATGCCCGGTGAGCCGGGAAATTTTGCCGTCGCCGGGCACCGCGTGGGCAAGGGCGCTCCCTTTAATGATCTGGGAAACCTGGATACCTGTGATGCCATCGTCATCGAAACCGAAACGGAGTGGATCACCTACCGTGTTTTGCCTATTGATGGTGTCCCGGGCGGCTGTTTCAGCCCAGAGCAGCAAGCCAAACCGGAGTACCATTCGGTGCAGGGCCGCCATATCACGCTGCCGGGCGATGTCAGTGTGCTCCACCCCGTCCCCGGTGCGGAGGGGGTTGAGCCCAGCGAATCCCTACTCACCCTCACCACGTGCCACCCGCAGTTTTCCAATGCGGAGCGCATGATCATTCACGCGATGGAGACTGACCGGGAGGCCAAAGCGCCCGGCACGGATGACAATGACCGCCCCGCCGTCTTGGAGGAGAACTAATGTATCGCGCACTCTGGAACTTGTTGCCCGGCCCCACCGCGGTGAAGGCGGTGCTGGCGCTGGCGCTGGCTGTGGGTGTTTTCTTCCTGCTCATGGAGGTTATTTTCCCTTGGGTGGCAGCGCAGATGCCCTATAACGACGTCGCCGTTTAGGCTTTTACACGCTTAGGTCTTTATAGACCTAAGCTCTTGATGGCTTCCTGGGCTATGAGCTGGGGCTTGAGGGTCTGCAGCTGGTTCGACCACACCACCACGGCGTGGTTGTCCTTCTGCACGGCAAAGACCGTGTGGTCCTCAAAGACGCCGCGCCCACCCGACCAGCCATCGAACTCGGCCAGCTCCGTGTCCTCTACCGGTGCGGCCCAATCCACGACGGCCCGGGCCTCCTCCACGCTGGGCATCTGCCGAACCAGGACGGTGGCCTGTGGATCCTCGGGGTAGGACCAGAACACGCAGGCGGGGGTGCTAAAGCGCTTGTCGACGCCCCACCGGGTCATCCTCTGCCCGTTGGTATCGGCCACCCATTGGGTATCCAGATAGGGGCAGTCTTCCCAGTCGCTGACTTCAGCCGTGGCGTCGATAGGTAGGCCATCGCCTGCGTCGGTGTGTGGCACCGAACTTGCGGCCGGGGTGCTGGGCGTGGGGTTGGATGCATCCGAGCATCCTGCGACGGCGAAGCCGATGCCGATCAGGCAGGCAGTAAGCGAGGGAAGTAGGCTGTGGCGCATGACGTCCACACTAGACCAGCGCTCGGTTGAATCGGATGCCCTGCGCAACGGTATCCACGTCCTGACAGCGACGCTGCTGGTGGTGGCAATTTTTACCACGGTACGCCTTCCTCTGTGGCAAGGTGTGTTGAACCTTTTGCTCTTGGTTTCTTTTGCCGTGGTGTACTTCGGGGGGTCGGCCTACTTAGAGACCCTGCCGCGCATCGCGCGTTATGGCTGGATAGTCATTCTCACGGTGTTGTGGCTAGCGGATATGGCGGTGGCGCCCGCGGCCATCTACCTGGTGTTTTCCCTGTACTTTGTGTACCTCTACGTACTGGAGATGATCCCCGGCATCATCTGCGTTATCGCGGCCACGGTGATGACCGTGCTGGTGCAGATACCGGGTGGGTTGTCCTTCGGCGGCATCATGGGCCCCGCGGTATCGGCCCTGGTGACAATCGCGATTACCTACGCCTTCCGCGCGCTGAGCCGTATGAACCAGGAATTGGTGAAGACCCGTTCGCAACTTGTGGAGTCTGAGCGCACGGCAGGCATGACGGCTGAGCGCCAGCGCATCGCCCACGAGATCCACGACACCCTGGCGCAGGGCCTGTCCTCCATCCAGATGCTGCTGCATGCCGCTGACCGAGACCTCGACCAAGAGGATATTCCCAAAGCACAAGAGCGCATTGAGCTCGCGCGGCGCACCGCAGCGGATAACCTCCATGAAGCGCGCGCCATGATTGCGGCACTTCAGCCGGCGGCACTCTCGGAAACTTCCCTGGGAGCTGCCATGACGCGGATGGCGGATAATTTCGCGGCAACCGGTGGGGTCGACGTGTCTGTGGACGTTGAGGGCGATACGCAGCAGTTGCCCATGAAGGTGGAAGCAGCACTGTTGCGGATTGCGCAGGGAGCGATGGGGAACGTCGTCAAGCACGCTCACGCCAGCAAGGCGCGGGTCACCGTGACCTATGCGCCGGATGAGGTGCGCGTGGACGTCGTGGACAATGGAGAGGGCTTTGATGTCGCGGCGGTGGAGAATAAGCCGGCGGGTTTGGGCCATATTGGTCTATCGGCGATGCGCAGGCGCGCAGAGGAGCTCGGCGGAGAAGTCGTGATTGAATCCACGCCAGGCAGCGGCACGGCGGTCTCAGTTAGTGTGCCCTTAGATAACGATGTAGATTAGGAAATTGTCCACACTGTACCAATGAGGAGGAAGCCCGTGATTAGGGTCTTGCTTGCCGACGACCACGAGATCGTACGCTTAGGTCTACGCTCGGTGCTCGAGGGAGCAGAGGATATCGAGGTCGTGGGCGAGGTAGCTACGGCCGAGGCCGCTGTTTCCGCGGCACAGGCGGGTGGCATCGACGTCCTCCTCATGGATCTGCGTTTCGGCGCGGGCATCGAAGGCACGCGCGTCATGGGCGGCGCGGAAGCAACCGCTGCTATCCGCTACTCCATGGAGAATCCCCCCAAGGTGCTCGTGGTGACCAACTATGACACCGACGCGGATATCCTCGGAGCCATCGAGGCCGGAGCGGTGGGCTACCTGCTGAAGGATGCGCCACCGGTGGAGTTGCTCGCGGCGGTACGTTCGGCGGCCGAAGGAGATTCGGCACTCTCGCCCGTGGTGGCCGATAAACTGATGACCCGCGTGCGTACCCCGCGCACCTCCCTTACCCCGCGCGAGCTTGAAGTATTGAAGCTGGTGGCGGCGGGTTCCTCCAACCGTGAGATCGGTGTGGAACTGATGCTGTCAGAGGCGACGGTGAAGTCTCACCTAGTTCACATCTACGACAAACTAGGCGTGCGCTCCCGCACCTCCGCCGTGGCTGCTGCCCGCGAGCAGGGCGTTCTTTAAAGATTGTTGGCGTTGCGGTACGCCAAAATCACCTCGTTGGGGATCTTGCCGCGCTCAGCTACCTGGTAGCCGTGCTTGGCGGCCCACGCGCGGACATCGGCTGGCTTATAGCGGTGGGTGTCCTTTTTAACGGGGTGGCGGGCCGCCTTGATGAAGGGGTCCAGCGCAGCGTGGAATTTGTCGGCGTTTTCTTGGGATACGTCGAGAAGATAGTCCTTACCGTCAACGCTGAAGCGGATGACGATCAGTTCTTCCTCACTGAGGGGCTTGTTATCGATATCATCAAAAAACTGAGTGATTTCGCGGCGGGCCATGAATCTCCATTCCGGCTGAACAATGTGGATACGCGACGAGTGTCCTCCCCGCTTGGGGGAGGGTAGTGCGGCTTGAAGGGTAGACGTCTGCGCGCTGAGAGGCTAAGCGCCCAGCTTGGCCTGGATTTCGTCGTTCAGTGAGTCAATCTCGCCGGAAATAGAGCGGTGCGCGCGCTGACGCTGCTGATCAGTCATGTACTCGGCATTGTCAATCGCGGAGTCAAGCTCGTTGAGGCGCTCCTTGACGTCGCGCTTGAAACCAGCGGGAAGCTGCGCGTCCTTGAGAGAGTTGCGGATACCCGCGGTGCGGGCCTTGAGCGGCGCGCCGTGGCCGGAGAAGGACGCCAGCTGTTCGGCGCTGACACCGGCTTTCTGCGCGCGCTTCTTTTCCACCTCGCGCTGGGCGGCAGTGATGCCGCGGTAGATCAAGGGCAAAAGAAGCGGTGCTGCGGTGCGCAGGGCACCGGCATAGCGCTTGACATTGTCCTTATTAAAACGGCCCTGCTTGATGCGTTCGAGTTCTTTCTTGGCCATTTTGTACTCGTGTTGGCGGCGCTTCTTTAAGCCCTTTTCCTCAGACTTAATAAGTGCCTTTTCTTGCTTGGCCAGCAGCTTCTGCTGGCGGTGCTTGGCCTTATCTGCAGCCTTGACCTCTGCCTTTGCGCGGGTCTTAGCGGCCTTGATCTCAGCGCGGGCCTCACGGCGGGCCTTGCGGATTTTCTTCATAATGCCCATTGAAACGTCCTTTTATTAATCTATCTTTAGGGTCTCGCTACAACTCTAGCAAGGTGGTCTACTAAGCTCACCTGCTGTGAAGGATGTGCTCGTTGCCACGGATCTTGTGGGCTGCCGTTATCGCTTAGTGCAGCGCCGCGCGCATCCCGAGATCCCACGCACCGCAGTGAGCCAAGCCCGCGCGGAGCGCCACGCGGCCGCCATCGATGCTGCGCTCAGCCGCCTTCCCAAGAAGGGACCGGGGCGTTTCCGCCGGATTGACCTGGAGGGGGATGATTTCGAGCGGGCGCTTGCCACACTGGAAGCACTTGTTCATGGCTATACGCACATTACGAACGCTGTGTTTTCTACTTCCGAGTGGATGGTGCGCGTGGAGCTCCTGGTCCGAGATGGGGATAAATACAGCCCCGTCATCGTCTCCGATCACCGCGTGGCCCGCCCGCACGAGAGCTCGCGCACCCTGGTTGTCCCTACCCATCGTTTGGGGTTGAGTGAGCCGCTACCGGCAAAGTACAAGATTCGGCACCATGCCATCGACGGCTACCGGTTGGCCCTGGCCGCCCGGGGCCTGGAAGAAGTAGGCCTGAATTCCGGCAGGGGCGCGGCGATTGGGCAGGACCGCAGCCAGGCTTTTGTCACGGATACCTCGCGTTTTGCCATCGATGAGGCGCTGGCACAACCGCTGCCCGAGGGCCCGCGCCGCGTTAAAGAGTGCGCCTCCTGCCGCTTTTGGCCCTTGTGCCGGGAAGAGCTGGAAGCCCGCGATGACATTTCCCTCTTCCTGCCGGGCGACCGCGCCAACCCCTACCGCGAGCGGGGCATTACGACAGTGCAGGGGCTTATCGACGCCTCCTTCGGCGCCCCCTCCGCCCTTGCAGCCGCCTGGCGCGAAGGTATTCCCCTGCTGCGCCGCGGGCAGGTCAGCGTTCCTCGCGCGGATGTAGAAGTCGACGTCGATATGGAGGCCTACCTGGATCAAGGCGCTTACTTGTGGGGTGCACTCCTGGACGGTGAATACCATTCTTTTGCCACGTGGGAGCCGCTCGGTGGCCGGGCGGAGGCGGAGAATTTCGCTGAGTTCTGGGAGTGGCTCATGGGGGTTCGTGCTGAAGCACATGCGGCGGGAAAGACCTTCGCAGCCTACTGCTACTCCGCCCATGGGGAGAACCATTGGATGCGCAGGTCCGCGCAGCGCTTTTCTGCACCCAACCTCCAGGAGGTGGAAGAGTTCATCTCCTCGGAGGAATGGGTGGATATGTTTGTCCACGTCAAACGCAGTTTCGCTGGCACTGCGGGGCTGGGTCTGAAGACCGTGGCTCCCATTGCGGGTTTCGAATGGCCGGAAGAGTTTGATGGCGAAGAATCCGTTAACGCCCGCCGCGCCGCGCTTGCCGGGGATGCCGCCGCCCGTGCGCAGATCCTGCGCTACAACGCGGGCGATGTGCGCGCTACCCATGCCGTCCGCGAGTGGATGTCTCACGGCTCGCCGGGCGTGCCACCCCTCGAGCCCTAGCTGCTGCGCCAGGCTTTCGCCCCCAAACCCCCAGACCTGAAACCCGCAACCTGCAGGTGGGCGTCGCCAAGCGCTTGCCGACGCCCACCTCTCACCAGGAGGTTGCGGGATCGAGGTCTGGGGATCTACAGGATGAGGCTAAGTCCGCCGAGGATGATGAGCACCGCAAGGGCCACCCACGCCTGGTCCCAGTCTGTGGTGGTCGTCGGGGCTGGGCCCTCGGCCTTCTTGAGCAGCACGGCTTTCTGGGCCTTGACCGCGCGGGCGGTGAGGATGGGGAAGATGGCCATGGAGCCGAGGCAGAGCAGCGAGGCGGCAACCATGATGAGGGAATTAGAGGTGGCCAGCCACAGGGCGAGCCCGCCGTTGACGAACGCAGAGCGCCCGAGCCCCCACCGGTTGTATTCACGCAGGCCAGCCCGCACCGCTGAGGGGCCGCCGCCCATAGTGGTCGGCAGCATATAGCCCATGACGCCGATGAGCAGTTGGGCGCCAAAGCCCACGACGAGCGCGAGCATGGGAATCTTTGGCTCGCTGGAAAAGAAATGCTGGGTGGTGTAGTACACCAGACCGCCGAGCAGCCAGAAAGAGGAAAAGAGCACGGACAGAGCCGGGAAGGTAATGCGTCCGTGCGGATCGCGCACCACGGTGAGAACGTTGACGAGCCAGCCCTGCAGGCCGAGCGCCCAGCCCACGCAGTAAAGGATGAGGCCTACGTGCGGGACATTCCAGATGCTGCCCACCAGAGTAGCTAGCACGCCTAGGCCCAGCAGGGTGAAGTTCAGGCTCATGCGCTGATTGATTCCCTTGGTGCGCCAGATGGAGGGCAACAAGATGGTCAGGGAGCCGGCTGCCGCAAGGCCCACGAAGCCGCCAATATTGGCAGCCACGTGGGCGACGAGTAGGCGCGGATGGGAGGGGTGCGTCGCGAGGAAAGCGCCCAGGGTCGCGCCTACGGCGAGGAAGAAGGCAGAGGCTACGTACGCAGCAACGACAGGGCGGAATCGTTTGGATTCCGCTTGGCGCCATAAGGCAAAGAGGGCCACGCCGTGCCAGGCCACGGCAGTCGCGACGAGTGCGGCGCCCACCTGCGTAAGCAGCCAGTGCCATTCCCAGGCTTCGACGAGCGTCTGACCTACGAGGGTGAAGATAGCGCCTGTGTTCAGCAGATAAATGCGTGCGAGCTGCCGCGGGCGGGCAGAAAGAGGTACTTTGATCTGCACGAACTTCTCGGTGAGATGCTGGGACCACACCACGATGCTGTTGCTGAGGATGCCGAGCGTGAAGAGGTGGATGAGGACCCAGCGGTAGTTCGGGATAAAGGTATGGATTGCGCCGGCGAGGAGAAAGATCATCATCCACAGGCTGACAGGTCGGGATGCTTTCCTGTGCCATGTGCGCGGCGACCACTTATCCATAAAACACGATTTTATCCGGTTTTTCTCACGGCCCAACTCAGTGCCGCGATACCCGCGGCGAGGGCGGCGTAGACGGCAATGAAGCCGGTCCACGACAGGGAGTCAAAGAGCACGCCGGCCAGCGCGCCCAGGATAGAACTGCCCAGGTAGTAGAAGAAGACATAGAGGCTGGAGGCCTCCGCGCGGTCGTGGGTGGCAATGTGTCCGACCCAGCCTGACGCGGTGGAGTGTGCGGCGAAAAAGCCGATGGTAAATAACACGATGCCCAGCAGGGTGGGGATCAGCGAGCCCATGCACAGTGCGATGCCCACGGCAAAGAGCGCGCAGGAAAGCAGAAGCGTGTTCGCGTGGCCCACTTGGGTCACTAGCCGGCCTGCCCGCGCCGACGACCACGTGCCGGTGAGGTAGAAGAGGAAGACCAAGCCAGCCAAGCCCGGCGAGAGGTGGAAGTGGTCGATGAGCCGAAAAGCCAGGAAGTTATAGAGGGACACGAAGGTGCCCATGGCCACGAAGGCCACGATGAATAAGGGGATGAGGCGGGTGTCCCGGGCATGGCGGAAGATGGCGCGCAGCTCCGAGCGGAAGTGAATCTCCTTGGGGGTGAAGTTCTGCTGGTAGGGCAGCAAGATCGCGGCGATGATGGCGAGGATGAGCGTGACCAGGCTAGAGCCCGCCAGTGCCCAGCGCCAGGACGTGAGCTCGAGCAACCCGGTCGGGATGAGGCGGCCGGTGAGCCCGCCAATGGTGGTGCCGGCGATGTACAACCCCATGGCACGGGCAACGTAGGAGCTTTCGAGCTCCTCTGAGATCCAGGCCATGGCGGTAGCAGGTGCGCCGGCGATGACGGCGCCCTGGAGCGCGCGGGTGGCGATGAGGATCTCCGGATTGGGTGCTAGCGGAACAAGCATGCCGATGAGCGTGGCGGCAATGGTGGAGACGAGCAGGAGCTTGCCGCGCCCAATGCGCTCGGAAATGATGGAGACTGGGATGACGCAGACGGCCAGCGCGCCGGTCGCGGCGGAAATAGTCATGGCGGCCTCAGTGGAGGACATGCCCATGTCCTCCACCAACGTGGGCAGCATGGCTTGGGTGGGGTAGAGGCAAGAAAAAATTGCCAGGCCCACGAAGAGCATGGCAATGGTGGCGCGCCGCGTTCTGGTCATGCACCAAGCATGGCCTAGCGCGGGTTATGTGTAAAATGTCTAAAAGTTACATAAAGCATGCGAGGTGTGCATGAATCTGGAGGATGTGCGCGGCGTCGTCGCCGTGGCCGACCATGGCCTCGTCGGCGCGGCTGCCGACGCCCTCGGGCTCTCCCAATCCGCGCTGACCCGCCGCGTGCAGCGCATCGAAGCCGAAGTGGGGGCCAGCCTGTTTGAGCGCAGCGGCCGGCGTCTGCGGCTCAATGCGCGCGGCCGGGCCTTCGTGGAACACGCGCGGCGGATGCTTTTGTCGGAAGCCGCTGCGCGCGATGCTGTGTCCCGACTTATGGATCCGGAGCGCGGTACCGTGCGCCTCGATTTCATGCATTCCCTGGGCACGTGGATGGTCCCGGAGCTACTCAAGGCTTATCGCGCTCAACACCCGCACGTGGATATTCGCCTGCACCAGGGCGCGGCGCGCGAGCTCGTGGAGAGAGTAGCCGCCGGCGAGTCCGACTTGGCGCTGGTCGGCCCCCGCCCTACCGCCCCCGGCCCGCTAGGGTGGCACCAGCTCAAGCTGCAACGCTTAGGCCTAGCGGTTCCCGAAGGCCATTGGGCCGCAGGAAGAGACGGGGTGCGCATGGAAGACTTCCGCGATGAACCCTTCATCGGCATGCTGCCGGGTTATGGAACGCGCATGCTTCTGGATTCCCTGGCAGGCGAAGCCGGTTTTAGCCCCCGCCTGGTCTTCGAGTCGATGGAGCTGACCACCGTGGCCGGCCTCGTGGCCGCCGGACTGGGATCAGCGTTGCTGCCGCTTGATGACCCGTACCTGAAAGCCCGCAACCTCATTCCCTTAGAACCGGAGGCCTACCGTGAGCTGGGTTTGGTGTGGCGCGAGGGCGATGATGCCCCGCCGGTGGAGCACTTCAAGGATTTCGTTGTGGCACGCACCGCTGACTAGCTATCGAACGGCAGCGCGGCCGCCAACGCGCGGAGCGCTTCAGGGCTGGAGACCTCGTGTGGCAGCCTGGCACTGGTGCTCCCAGGCGGCAGAGTGTCTTAACGGATAGGCCAACTGCCCAACATGACGAAGATCCCTCTCGGATCTGCAATGACGGCGCATAACTTTGGCGGATCGGGCAGTTGTGGTCTGGATATCGGGGTTGGGTGGTCCTCCGCAAAGCCTGTAGAGGGAGCCAAAACGCGAAACCGCGCTGAGCCTCAATGAAGAGGACCCAGCGCGGTCAGCTATGTGGCCTTAAATGAGGCCAGAGTGCTTACTTGGTGGCAGCAGCGTAACGCTCAGCAACGTCATCCCAGTTGAAGACGTTCCAGACAGCCTTGACGTAATCAGCCTTCACGTTCTTGTACTGGAGGTAGAAGGCGTGCTCCCACATATCCAGCATCAGCAGCGGGGTGAAGTTCACGGAGATGTTGCCCTGCTGATCGGTCAGCTGCTCAATAATCAGGCGGCCAGCAACATGGTCATAGCCCAGAACTGCCCAACCGGAGCCCTGCAGGCCGGTAGCAACAGCGGAGAAGTGAGCCTTGAACTTCTCGAAGGAACCGAAGTCGCGGTTAATAGCCTCAGCCAGCTCGCCGGTGGGCTCGCCGCCACCGTTCGGGGAGAGGTTCTTCCAGAAGATGGAGTGGTTGGTGTGGCCACCCAGGTTGAAGGCAAGGTTCTTGGACAGGGCGCGGATAGCGTCAGCGTTAGCCTCGCCGTTGCGCTGCTCCTCCAAGGCCTCGAGCGCAGCGTTAGCACCAGCAACGTAGCCAGCGTGGTGTTTGGAGTGGTGCAGCTCCATGATCTCGGCGGAGATGTGCGGCTCTAGAGCATCGTATGCGTAGTCGAGTTCCGGAAGTTCGTAAACAGCCATTTGTGTCATCCTTTCTTTGGGGTACGAGGCCCCATGGTAGGGATCAAATGAGAATTTGGCCACAATATTTTTTCTATGGTAGAGGCCATGAACAAAAACCTGGATTGTGGGCAGCGCAGCGGAGTATAAGGGGAGGACAGCACTAAGTGAAGGAGATCCCAGCATGTTTCTTTTCAAACCAGAACCCAAGCTGGTGGCAGCGGAGGACGCCCTTCCCGGGCGCGCCGAGCCCGTCTTGGATAACCCGCAGCCCCATGCGGTGCTAGGCACTCCGATTACTGGACCGTGGAAGGAAGGGCAGAAGTCTCTCATCATCGCCATCGGTTGTTTCTGGGGCGCGGAGAAGATGTTCTGGGAAACTGAGGGCGTGGAGTCCACGTCCGTGGGCTATGCGGGCGGCACCACGCCTAACCCGACCTACTACGAGGTCTGCCGCGGGCTGACCAACCACGCGGAGGCGGTGCAGATTACCTATGACCCGCAGCGCGTGAGCCTGCGCGACCTTGTGATCAAGGCCTTGGAAGCCCACGATCCGACTCAAGGATTCCGCCAGGGCAACGACGTGGGTACGCAGTACCGTTCTGCGTTCTACCCAGAGACCGACGAGGAGCGCCAAGAGATCCAGCAGCTCGTGGATTCCTACGCAGGCAAGCTTGCCGACGCCGGCTTCGGCGCCACCACCACCGAAGTCACCCTCCTCAGTGAGACAGACTCGGGAGAGTATTACCTGGCCGAGGACGAACACCAGCAGTACCTGCACAAGATGCCCAACGGCTACTGCCCGCACCACAGCACCGGCGTGAAGTGCGGCTAGCGCGGTGAGCGCGCGGGCGCGCGGCTAGAGCTGTTTGCGCACGTGCGTCCGAAAGTCGGAAGGTTTGTTGAGCTGGTCGCGCTCCACAAAGTCCCGCATGCGCTCAGCTAGCTCCGGAGTGAGCTGGGTGCGGGTTTGGGATCCGAGGACGGAATCCCAGTACCAGAAGGTTTCCTCGAAGTAGTTGTGCCCGTGGCCGCCCGGCACGTTGAGCGAGTTGATCTGGTCCAGTGCTACCTGCCAGAAGGTGATGAACGGATGCCAGCGCAGGTTGTTAAAAGTATCTGCGTACAAGGTCTGCGGGGTCGGCTCGTGGATCCAGTTGGGACGAGCATAAATGAGCTTGCTATCCCACCACACGATGGCATCGGAGGCGTGTTGCCCCACCGCTACCCGCGGGCGCTCCCAGGGGCCATAAGGCTCGCCGAAGGCATCGTGCTCCATGTGGGCGGGGACTGCGGCGAAGCGGAGGTGCCGGCCGCCGTCGATAAGCGGCAAGCGCTCCAAGGAGCCGCGTTCGCGGTGCAGGCGGCGCATGAAACTGGTCATCCGGGGCGGCCCAGTGAATACCGCGCCATCGCACGCCGCGAGCAAATCTTCGACCGTCTCATAGTTTTCCACGATGGCATAGCAGCCCAGGGATTCGCCGCTTAAGTACAGCTTGGGGCGGTTGTCCTCGGGCAAGAGCTCGAGGCGGGCGTGAACAGCGGCGATGAGCTCGCGCGCAAAAGTGCGGGAGAGGTTTTTATCCACCAGGTAGGAAAACATGGAGGGAAGATAGTCGAATTGCAAGGCCACGGTGGCGCAATTGCCGCGCGTGAGGAATTCATAGCCACTGACCGAATAATTATTGATCCAGCCTGAGCCGGAGGGCATCTGCAGCACGATGGTGTCGCGGTGGAAGGCCCCCGTGCGGTCCATCTCCGCCACCGCGTGGCGGGCGGCGGCGTGCGGACCACGGCCGCGGATGAGGCCGATGTAAATGCGTATTGGTTCGCGCGCTCGGTCAAAGTGCATGACCTCTTTGATGTCTTGGGCGCGGGGGCCACGGTCGAGAAAAACGCGGCCCTGTGAGCCGACAGCCGTCCACTGCTCGTGGGACCATGGGCTGCCGGAGCGTTCCGGCTCCCACGGCATGACAGATCCCGGATAGACGAGCTTGTTGAGGGCAAGGCCCTGGATAGTGGCTTTGTGGAGCAGCCGGCGCCAGACCATGCGGTCGCTGGCCACGGCCGCGGCGAAGCCCACCGCGCCGCCGGCTAGGGGCCAGGCAATCCACCGGGGCAGCCAACGCTGCACCTGGAGAGAAAGTTGAGTGACGGTAAGCTGAGCCGCCTCCCCTACGATAAGCAAGGCGCCGTAGCCTGCGGTACCCACCATCATTCCTAGTGCGGCGGATTGCGGGCCGCGGTCATTGAGTTTGCCCACGAGGCGGGCCTGCTCTGTTTGGTTGCGCAGGGAGCGTATGCCCGCGATGAAGGTTCCGAGCCCCAGCAAGTAGTAGGAATAGCGCCGAGTGGTGGGGCCGACCCGATCCTGGGGGCGCCGGCCCGCGTGGCGTAGGGCGCGCTTGGCTGCGAAAGCCGCGGTGGTGGCGGCGAGATGTCCCGCGCCTTGGCCGATGGCCACGTTGGCAGCGGTAACCCACCACGGGCGTGGCAATAGCGACGGGGAGACGGCTGCCCAGGTCGCTACTTCGGCGCCGAAGAGCCCGGGCCACATATTTTGCGGCAGGCGCCGCCTGCCGGTCATGCGCATTCCAGGGGTGAGATCACTGATGAGCTCCAAGGAAAAGATGGCAGCCTGAAGTCCTGTGCGGGCGGTTTTGAGGGCGATGCGGCGCGCGAGTTGACGCATGCTGGCCATTGAACCAGCTTTGGGGCGAACGTGCAGTGATGCCACTAATCAGACCTAATCGGGCATAAAAATGTGAGATCGGACTACTTAACCTGTGAATTCGGGCGCATAACGAGCAAAACTCGGACATTAGGGGCACAATAGGAGTCATGGGAAATCATGTTGGAAACAAAGTAGTACTCATCGGCGCTGGCGACGTTGGAGTTGCTTACGCCTACGCTCTGGTCAACCAGGGCACTGTTGATCACCTGGCCATCATCGACATCGACGAAAAGAAGCTCGAGGGCAACGTCATGGACCTCAACCATGGCGTCGTCTGGGCCCCGTCCCGCACCCGCGTGACCAAGGGTACCTACGAAGACTGCAAGGACGCCTCCATGGTCGTCATCTGCGCCGGTGCCGCACAGAAGCCCGGCGAGACCCGCCTGCAGCTCGTGGACAAGAACGTCAAGATCATGAACTCCATCGTGGCGGACGTCATGAAGAATGACTTCGACGGCATCTTCCTGGTCGCCTCCAACCCGGTGGACCTGCTGACCTACGCAGTGTGGAAGGCCTCCGGCTTCCCGCACCAGCGCGTCATCGGCTCCGGCACCGTCCTGGACTCGGCCCGCTACCGCTACATGCTCTCTGAAATGGATGACGTGGCACCGACCTCCGTCCACGCCTACATCATCGGTGAGCACGGCGATTCCGAGCTGCCGGTCGTCTCCTCCGCCAACATCGCAGGTGTCTCCCTGTCCCACCGTTCTGAAAAGGACCCGGGCTACAACGAGCGCATCGAGAAGATCTTCGAGGACACCCGCGACGCTGCCTACCACATCATCGACGCTAAGGGCTCCACCTCCTACGGCATCGGCATGGCCCTGGCCCGCATCACCCGCGCGGTCATCCAGAACCAGGCCGTCGCTCTCCCGGTCTCTGCCTACCTGCAGGGCGAGTACGGCCACGAGGATGTCTTCATCGGCACCCCGGCCATCGTTGACCGCTCCGGCGTCAACCGCGTTATCGAGCTGGCCCTCGATGATCACGAGAAGGAGCGCTTTGAGAACTCCTTCAACACGCTCAACACCATCAAGGAAGAAATCTTCGGCTAGTGAAGATTGTCGCCCACAGGGGATACTCCGGGAAATATCCGGAGCTATCCCCTCTTGCCTTTGAGAAAGCGCTCGAGCTACCCATTCACGGTATCGAGTGCGATATCCGCCTGAGCAGCGACGGCAAGGTGGTGGTTCATCACGATCCCACACTGGACCGCACCACGAATGGCTCAGGCCGAGTGTCTCGGATGACCTGGGAGGAGCTGCGCCGCCTGAAGATTGGCGGCGGCCAGCGCATGCTGCTTCTCGACGAACTCCTCGACATGCTCGGGGATAAGAAGCACCACCTCTACATTGAGACCAAGCATCCCTCGGGGCAAGGCGACATCCTCGAAGAACAGATGGTGCTGCGGCTGCGCTACGCAGGGCTTCTCGACGACCCCCGGATCCACATGATTTCCTTTTCCCACCGGGCCATTCGTCGAATGGCAGCACTTGCCCCGCACGTCGACCGCATCTACCTGCGCCGCGATTGGGAGCGCCATTTCAACCGTCCCGACATCCTGTTGTCGCAGCCCACTGGCCTGGGCATGTCGCTGTTGCGCGGCAAGCTGCAGCCCGACGCGATCGGCGCGCACGGCTTGCCCACGTACATGTGGACCATCGATAAACCCGCGGACATGAAGTGGGCGTGGGCCAACGGGGTAGATATTCTCGCCACGAACCAGCCGGAAGTGGCCCTGCATGCCATTGAGCTGTAATGAACAGGTAAGTTGTTCAGTATGGCCAAGAAGAAAAAGAAGAACGAACAGCTGCCGGAGGGCATGTCCCGCCGCCAAGCTAAGCTCGCTGCCCGCGCCGCCGAGCGCGCTGCCCTGGAAAAGGACCCTCGCCCCTTTGGTGGGCTGGCCGCTGAGGCTAGCCTCGTCGCCCTGCAGGAATTTGTTCCTTCCGCAACGGCGAAGCTGTCCGTCAAGGGCTTTGACAAGGACGTCTACGTCGCCACCGTGCTGCCCGGTGCTACTGCGGCGCTCATCCGTGATGAGGAATCCGGTGGTGAGGCCTTCGTGGGCCTGCAGGTACAGTCCCACACCCACAACCCGGGCCGCGACTTGGCTTTTGCTCTGAACTGGGTGAAAAACAACGCGCCGGGCTCCACCCTCGAGTCCACTGCTGCTGATGGTTCCCAGCCGGAGCTCAAGGAGCTGCTGGAGGAGGACGCCGAGCTGGAGATCAACGTCTACCAGGACTTCACGTGGTGGATGCCGGAGGGCGCGCAGGTTCCGCCGCAGATGGCACAGGCACTGCAGCGAGCCAATGATTCCGTCATCGAGTCCTACCAGGTGGGCCAGGAGGCCGAAGGCTTCGTCGGCACCGCCTTCTGGGCCAACGCTGGTGGCGGCAAGGCTCACATCCGCTGGGTCCGCCCCTGCGATGACGAGAATGCTTTCCTCAATGCGCTTGCGCGCATTGCCGCTCGCGGTGAGCTCAACCTGGGCGAGAACACCAAGTTCGCCGGTGTCTTCCGCACGCATGGTCTCATCGCCCCGGTCTTCGACCTCGACCCAGAGGTCGCGCACGATTCTTACGAGTCCGAGCTGTCTCGCGTGAATAAGGCGCTGGAAGAGGAGATTTCCAACGACGCCAACCTCGATGCCGATGAGCGCAAGCAGCTGCAGAACATTAAGTCCCGTCAGGTGACGCTGCGCTAGTTCCTGGGTGCTTTAGCCCCAAAGCTTAGGTACATATCGATCAATTAAGGCTCCAAAACCTCAAGGCGGTTTTGGAGCCTTAATTGATCGAAACGACCGGTCGAAGCCTTAGCGCATGGAGTCCCAGAGCGCTTGGGCCTCAGCGTCATCCCAGAGGACGACATTGCCCACGACCGTGTCCTGGAAACCGCCGATGGGCACCGTCGTCGTCTCCACGCCTGAGGCCATCGACAGCGCCACGCGGGCAAGATGCCACACGTGGTCCTTCTCGTTGACGATGAAGGAATCCGTGGTGTGGTTGACCAGGGAGACGGCCTTGAAGGGGTTGCCAATGGTGGAGAAGGACGTTGCCTTATCCAGCAGCGCGGCGAAGAACTCGCGCTGGCGCTCGACGCGGTCCAAGTCACCCATCGCGGTAGCGCGGGTGCGCACGTAGCCAAGGGCATCTGGGCCGCGGAGCTTCTGGCAGCCCGCTTGAAGGTCGATGCCCGCGAGCGGATCGTTGATGGGCTCCTTGACGCAAATCTCCACGCCGCCCACGGAATCCACGACGTTTGCCAAGCCGCCCATGCCGATCTCCGCATAGTGATCGATGTGGAGGCCGGTGGCTTGTTCCACGGTGTGGGTCAGCAGCTGGGGCCCACCGTAGGTGAAGGCAGCATTGACCTTGTCCATGCCGAAGCCGGGCACGTCGACGTAGCTATCGCGTGGAATGGAGACCAGCTGGGCCTTTCCGGAGCTGGGGATGTGCAGAAGCATGATGGTATCGGTGCGGCCGACGCCTACATCGCCACCGGTACCTAGCTCCGCTTGTTGTTCCTCGGTGAGGCCCTGGCGGGAGTCCGAGCCCACCAACAGCCAGTTCGTCCCAGAGGTCGGCGCCACCTGTTCGGTGGGCAGGGCATCGATGCGGGTGAGGCGTGAATCCGTCCACAAGGTGAAGGCCACCATGAAGACGAGGGCGATGACGGCGAGCCAGCCCAGGCAACCGAAAGCTTGCTTGACCGGGTTGACCTTCTTGCGGCGGCTATGTGGGCGTCCTGCGGCACGCCCGCGGGAGGGAGCCTGTGGGGAATAGCTGCGTGGCGGTGCGTCGGGACTTCGCCGGTATGCGCCGGCGGCAGGTTCCCGGGTGGGCGCGCTTTGGTGGGGCGCTGTGCGCGCGGGGGAGTGCTGGGCCATGTAAGCATCGACGTCGAAGCGGGTTTCCTCCGGCCGTGAGCGACGCGGGGTGGGACGCTGGGTGCGTGGGGAATTTTGAGACGGCGTGCTGCGCTGTGTGGATGGACGGCGGCGCACCGGACGGCCGTAGCGATCACGCAAGGGCTGCCCATCGGTACCAAGGACAAATTCGCCCGCGTCCTGGCCGGACGCATGTGAGGCGTGCGGGCCAGCCGGGTCGTAGGGGCGGGAAGGCCTCGCAGAATCAGCGGAGCCCGCGCGGCGGGCAGTGCCGTGGGGCTCGCCAGCACGGCGAGCTTCGCGCTCGGGATCGCGTCCTTGGTAGGTCATGGGGAACACTGTACCGCGAAACCACTTGCGCCCCACCTATCCCACAGGGCGCGGTGGTGGTCTTTTCGGCGTCCGGGCACCGCTTAAGCGCCGAAGAGCAGTGCGTAGCCCACGAAAGCGACGGCGTCGATCAGAAAGTGCGCGATGACCAGAGGCCATACCTTCCCGGTGCGGTGGAAATACCAGCCATAAAGCAGGCCCATCATGATATTGCCAAAGCCGGCGGAGACTCCCTGGTAGAGGTGGTAAGAACCGCGCAAGATAGAGGAGGCGGCCAGCGTTGCGGGTAAGGCCCACCCAGACTGCTTGAGCCTGGTCATGAACCAGTACACCACCACCAGTTCCTCCGCCCAGGCGTTGGCGAAGGATTTAATCAGCAGCACCGGGATCTCAATCCAGCTATCGAAGGCCCCCGGCACCACCTCCTTGGTCCAGCCGAAGTGCAACGCCACGTAATACAGCACCAACCCGGGAAGCCCAATAACCGCCGCCAACGCCGCGCCGTGCAGGCCGTCCCGCCACTGTGGGCGGGGCGGAAAAGAAATCAAATAAAGGGCAAGCGCTCCCCAGGCACACAGCACGGCAGCACTGCAGAGCTGGAAGGCAAGGTCCAGCAGCGAAGTCGCCGACTGCGAAGCGTTGATGGTGACCGACTGCTCGTTGAGCGGGGCCGGGTTGAGCAGAGAATCGGTCAGGCGTAGCACGGCGCGAACACCAGAGATTCCAAAAGTGATGGTGAGGACGATGAGGATTTCCGCGCGCAGGCGTGAGCGCGCGGTCATGGGTGAAGCACCTGGGCGAGGCCGAGAAGGGAGGACTCGTCAAGCGTGATTGAACCCAACTGCACGCCCACGGGCGGGTGATCGCGCACCGGCCAGGGCACAGAAATAGCGGGCAGCTGCGCCACGTTGAACAACGATCCCCACGGTGACCACCGCGTTTGCTCATCGAAGTTGGCCTGGTGCTCCCGTGCCAGGAAGTGCCCGCGCCGGGGTGGATCGAAGGCCAGCATGGGGCTCAAGATGGCGTCGACGTCCCACTCTTGTGCCAGCATTTCCGGTAGCTGGGCGGCGTGGGCGCGGGCCGCGGCGAATTCGGAGTCCGTGACGCGCCGGCCCTTCGCACGGATCCACTCCGCGTAACCCTCCGCGAAGTCAAGGCCAGCCAGCCGGCGACTAAAGATGTGCTGGAAGGCCTCAAAGGTGCGGGCGGCCTGGGGATAGGGGGAGATAGCCACGGTTTCGAAACCCGCGCCTTCAAAGGTAGCGGTGGCCTCTGCGACCGCGCGCAGCATGTGCGGGGCCACCTCAGCTTGAGCGAAGAGGGGATCCGTCAGCACGCCGATGCGGGCGCGCCGGGCACGCGGGTTAAGGCCATGCAGAGTTGCGGTATCGGCGATGCTGCGCGTGATGAACCCCTGCACCGAGAGGTCCTCGCCGGCGGGCTTAAAGCCGACGACACCGCAGGCAGCGGCCGGCACGCGAATGGAACCGCCACCGTCGGAGGCATGCGCGGCGCGCATGAGGCCCCGGGCCACCTGGATTGCCGCCCCGCCGGAGGAGCCACCCGGGGTATGGCCTGGGTAGAGCGGATTATCGGGGTGGGGCAGGCCGACAGGTTCGGTGTCGACGCGCAGACCCAGCTCGGGTGCGGCGGATTTGCCGACGACGAGCGCGCCGGCGTCGATAAGCTCCTGCACGAAAGGATCGGTCTCCTCCGCCACGTAGGCACGCTCGGCATGCCCGAGCGTGGTGGGCATGCCGGCGACATCGTTGAGATCCTTAACCGAGAGAATCCAGCCGCTCAAACGCCCGTGCGCCTGCGGCCGGCGTTCGAGGTCGAAGTACGTGAAGCCGTGCTCCGCAGGGCTCAGACCAGATAGGTCCTCGCGCAGCTTGTCCAGAGTGAACTCGGTGCTCTCCATGGCGGCTCAGTTTAGTAGTTGTGTGAGATAAAGTTGCTGTCATGAGCACCACGATCGCATTCCTCGGGCCCGCTGGAACCTTTACGGAAGCGGCGATGCAGCATTTCGCCGCAGACTTTGCTTCCCCCGAGGGGATGCCGGTGAGCTCCCCGGCCGAGGCGCTGTCGGCGGTGCGTTCCGGTGCGGCGGATTATGCCTGCGTGGCTATCGAAAACTCCGTGGACGGGCCGGTTACTGCCACCTTTGACGCGCTTGCCGACGGCTCCCGGGTCCAGATCTACCGCGAGGTAGACCTGCCGGTGTCCTTCTCCATTCTGGTGCGCCCCGGCACTACCGCAGAGAATCTTCGCACCTTCTCTACGCATCCCGTGGCCTACCAGCAGGTGCGCGGTTGGTTGAAGCAGAACTTGCCGGACGTGGAGTATGTTCCGGCGGCGTCGAATGGTGCGGCGGCGCAGGCCGTGGCGCGCGGGGAGGTGGATGTCGCTGCCGCCCCTGCCCGCGCAGCGGAGGTCTTCGGACTGGATTCTATTGCGGAGAATGTGGCAGATGTCGCGGGGGCCACGACTCGTTTCGTCCTCGTGGGACCGGCCGGAAAGCCGACCGAGCGGACCGGCAACGACAGGACGTCCGTCATCTTCACCCTGCCCAACGAGCCGGGCTCCCTGGTAGGGGCCCTACAGGAATTCGCGCACCGCGGGGTGGACCTCTCCCGCATCGAATCCCGCCCGCTGCGCACCGTCTTCGGTAACTATCGCTTCCACGCCGATCTCATCGGACACATTGAGGACCAGCCGGTGGCGGAGGCTCTGCGGGCACTGTGGCTGCGGGCGGAGGACGTCGTGTTCGTTGGTTCCTGGCCTTCCGCGGTGGCGCTCGGGGAGGCCCCACGAAACTTGGCGCGGCTGCAAGAAGCCGATGAATGGGTAGCGCAGGCGCGCACCGGCCAATAGTGTGGTGAAGCATGACCGGAAGAATCATCCTGCTGCGCCACGGCCAGACCTTTTCCAATATTGACCGCGTTATGGATACCCGGCCCCCAGGTGCCGAGCTCACCGAGCGCGGCCGCGGCCAAGCGGAAGATGTCGGCCGCGAGTTAGCTGAACTGTGCGCAGGGCGCCGTGTGCGCTTTGTGTGTTCCATTGCCTTGCGCGCCCAGCAGACCGCGATGCTGGCCGCCCGTGCTTTCGGCGAGACCGCCGATGAGCGCAATGTTCCCGTGGAAGTGCGTACAGGCTTGCACGAGGTCTTTGCCGGTGATCATGAAATGAGCGGTAGCGAGGATACCCACCGCGAATACATGGTGGCACTGCGCGGCTGGCTCGACGGTGATGAGTCCGCCCGGATGCCTGGCGGTGAGAGCTACGTGGATGTGCTCGAGCGCTACCAACCGGTGTTGGAGGATCTCGCTGCGGAGCTGGAGGATGATGAAGACATCGTCGTCGTCAGCCACGGCGCCGCCATTCGCGTAGTGACGAGACATGCCTGCGGCGTGGACCCAGACTTTGCCTATACCGGCTACATGCCGAACTGCCGCTTTACCCTCATGGAGCCGCAGGGCCAGCCTTTTGGCCAGTGGACGCTCAAGCGCTGGGCGGATACCGAAGTCTAACCCGCTGGGCACCTACCCCCAGCCGAGCTCGTGGAGGCGCTCCTCCTCGAAACCGAAGTAATGCCCGACCTCGTGGAAGACGGTCACCATGACTTCGTGGGCGAGCTCTTCTTCCGAGTTGCTGATGGCCTGCAGAGGCTGCCGGTAAATGGAAATGGTATCCGGCAGGTAGCCGGTGTGTGAGGCGGTGCGCTGCGTGAGCATGACGCCCTCATAAAGCCCCAACAGTTCAGGGTTCTCCGGGTGCTCTTCCTCGACGAGGATGACCAGGTTGCGCATCTGATCAACGAAGCGATCCGGAATTTTATCGAGGGCCTCGCCGACCAGTTCCTCGAAGCGTTCTTCGCTGACTTCGTACATGTGGCTACTTCCTGTTCAATCGCCGGGCTTAGAGGGCCGGAGCCGCAGCCTCGGGGGTGGTGGGCGCGGCGTTCGCACCGGCTGGCTCGGCGTTCTCGCCGCCCGGCTGAGCATTCGGGTCACGCAATGGGTTGCGCTTCGGCTGCTCGGTCGGCGGGGCGCCGTTAATGCTCAGGGCCTCGCGTCCCCCAGTGGCAGAGCCGGTGATCTCGGAGAAGTGACCGTCCTTGATGTGGATCAGCGAGCAATTCACCGAACGGGATCCGCTCTCCCAGGTCTCGCGGCTCATCGCGCCCCAGAAAGGTTGCAGCGTGGACTGGTAGAGGTTCTCCTCGCCGCCCAAATAATCCATGGCATTTTGGGTACAGGTCTCGGAGAGGAACTTATCCATGTCCTCATCGCTGGGGTAGCCATTGGGGAATTTTTCGGCCAGGTTGATGACGGATACGGTCTCCATCTGGTGCGGTTCCTGGCAGGGAACGGTATTGAGTACCTGTTTATCATCCACCTTGCGGCATTCGCCGGGCTTGGCGACGACCGCCTGGTCTACCTCGCTGACCTTGCCGGTGGATTCCTGCGGTACGCCGTTGGCGTCGGTAGTCTGCAGGCCACACAGCAAGGTACGGTCACCCTGATCCCAGGATGCGGCCGGGGGCAGGATGGAAGCAATGTCATAGCGCCCGTTGGGATCCCACTTGCCATTGAGGTAGCTCACCGTGGGTGCTTCGCACAGCTCATCGCGCAGGGCGTTTTGGCGTGTGATGTCGGGGCGCGTGGCGTTGGGGCCGAACTCGCTGGTGGGGTAGGCGCTGAGATCCTCGCGAGCCGAGACTTCGAAGCGGTGTGGTTTATCGCAGCTGATCTGCTCAAAACCGGTGGCGGTGCCATCCGGGGCGATGTCCCAGGTCACGCATGCCCCAGCGGAGGCGGTGGTGAAGGGAGCAGCTTCACCGTCGGCGGTAGAAGGATCGGCGGCCTGACTGCCGTCGGCGCTGGAGCTAGCGGAGTCATTCCCGGCCGAATCGGTGCCGGTTGGCTCGCCGCTAAAGAGGCCGTAGGAGGCCATGAAGACGGCCGCGGCCACGGCTGCAACGAGGACGACGCGGATGGCGGAGGCGGAGCGCCATGCAGATGAAGTGCTCATAGAACTCCTCATACTACTCCCTTAGCGGCCCTGGCTTCTAGCCCGCCCAGCGCTGTTCGCCACCATGGAGCCGCTAAGTATGCGAGCGGGAGACGTGGGTCGTAAGGCGGTAGCGGTCAGTGCGGTAGACCGAGGAGCACCATTCAACCGGTCGGTCCCCCGAGCGGGCGAGGCGGGTGATGTGGAGAAGCGGGGTGTTCGGGGGGACGTCGAGAAGCTCGGCGATGTCGTCCTCCGCCGCCACCGCGGTGACTGTCTGCTCGGCCTCGGTGATGGGGACCTTGAAGGTGCTATCCAGAATCGCGTAGACGGAGTTATAGATGTCATTTTCTAGCAGCGTCGGCGCGAAGGCGGAGTTATACCAACCATCGTCAATGGAATAAGGCTCGCCATCGCCCAAGCGCAGGCGCCGCAGGTGGGTGTGGGCCACGGTGGTTTCTGTGCCGAAAAACTCGCAGACCTCACTGGGGGCGGTGCTGCGCTCACCCAGCAGGATTCTCGAGGAAGCCTGTACTTTTTGGTAGCCCATCTCATCGGAAAAGGATGCCAAATGGAGCCGGGAGACGAGTGGGTTCGGAGCCACGAAGGTGCCCTTGCCTCGCACCCGCCGCAGGCGGCCTTCGGCCACTAAATCACCGATGGCGCGGCGTACGGTGATGCGGGAAACACCGTAGGTTTCTTCGAGAATGCGCTCGCCTGGGAGGATGTCACCGGGTTTGAGGGTGGTTCGGCAGAGCTCGGAGAGAATATCCCGCAGCTGAGCGTGCTTGGGCACGGGGCCGTCGGTAATAATGTGAGGTGCCATGTTATTCATGATAATGCGCTGGTTATGACCAGCGCAAAGGTATGGCCGTGCGCTAGACTATCCGGCGTGATTGATCTCAAGTTTCTTCGCGAAAATCCCGATGTCGTCCGCGCCTCCCAGGTAAACCGTGGGGAGGACCCCGCTTTGGTGGACCAGCTGCTCGCCGCCGATGAACAGCGCCGCGCGGCCATTGTGAAGGCAGACCAGCTCCGCTCGGAGCAGAAGGCCTTTGGCAAGAAGATTGGCCAGGCCTCCCCCGAGGAGCGCCCAGCGCTGCTGGAGGGCTCCAACGAGCTGAAGGAGAAGGTCAAGGCGGCCGGCGAGGAAGCGGCCGCGGCCGAGGCCAAGGTAACGGAGCTGCAGTATCAGCTCTCCAACGTGGTGGAAGGTGCTCCGGCGGGTGGCGAAGATGACTTCATCGTCCTCGAGGAGGTCGGTGAAAAGCCGCAGTTCGACTTCGAACCGAAGGATCACCTGGAGCTGGGTGAGACGCTGGGGCTTATCGACGTCAAGCGGGGCGCCAAAGTCGGCGGCGCGCGTTTCTACTACCTCACCGGTGATGGCGCCTTCCTGCAACTGGGTATGTTGATGTTGGCTGCGCAGAAGGCTCGTGAGGCAGGCTTTAAGCTGATGATTCCGCCGGTGCTCGTGCGCCCGGGCGTTATGCAGGGAACTGGCTTCTTGGGTCAGCACTCGGATGAGGTTTACTACCTGCCGGCAGATGACCTGTATCTGGTCGGCACTTCAGAGGTGGCTCTGGCCGGCTACCACAAGGAAGAGATCATCGACCTGTCCAAGGGGCCGCTGCAGTATGCAGGCTGGTCTTCCTGCTTCCGCCGCGAGGCAGGTTCGCACGGCAAGGACACCCGCGGCATCCTGCGCGTGCACCAGTTCGACAAGCTGGAGATGTTTGTCTACTGCAAGCCGGAAGACGCCGAGGAGATGCACCAGAAGCTCCTGAACATGGAAAAGGACATGCTGGCGGCGATGGAACTGCCCTACCGCACCATCGATATCGCGGGCGGAGACTTGGGCTCCTCTGCGGCGCGCAAGTTCGATAACGAGGCGTGGGTACCCACCCAGGGCACGTACCGCGAGCTCACCTCGACCTCGAATTGCACCACCTTCCAGGCGCGCCGCCTGTCCACGCGCTACCGCGATGAGAACGGCAAGACCCAGTACGCCGCCACGCTCAATGGCACCCTGGCTACCACCCGCTGGCTCGTGGCCATCCTGGAGAACCACCAGCAGGCAGATGGCTCCGTGGTGGTTCCGGAGGCCCTGCGCCCATTCGTGGGCAAGGACGTGCTGTACCCCGTAAACTCCTAGAAGAACGCGGTGCGCGGGGCTTCGCGCGCCGCCCTCTCTTGTCCCTCCTCGCTGCTCTCGACGGCGGGGTCTTAGCTGTTTGGAGCACCATGAGCGCTGTGACTAACTTCCTCTACCGGCAGATCACACACATCGGCCGCGGGGTGACTCTGGCCCAGGGGCTCAAGATGCGCTTGTCCGGGGAGGAGAATATCCCGGATAAGGGTGGGGCCGTCATCGTGTGCAACCACACGGGTTACATGGATTTCCTTTTCGGGGCCTTCTTGGCTTACCGCAAGCGCCGTTTGGTGCGCTACTTGGCTAAGGCCTCCATCTTCCAAGCGCCGGTGGCCGGGCAGCTTTTTCAGGTCATGGGGCATGTCCCGGTGGACCGTATCGATGGCGGGGCGTCGATTGTCAAAGGCATCGAACTAGCCAAGAGTGGGGAACTCGTGGGGGTCTTCGCGGAGGGAACGATTTCCCGCAGCTTTGAAATTCGCAGCATGCGTAACGGTGCGGCGCGTATTGCGCATGGTGCGGGCGTGCCGATTATTCCGCAGGTTATCTTTGGCTCCCAGCGTATTTGGACGAAGGGGCAGAAGAAGCACTTGGGCCGCACGAAGACGCCGGTGCTGATTAAGGCTTTGGAGCCTTATTACACGACGGGCGATTTCGACGCGGATATCGCGGAGGTGCGCCGTCGGATGCAGGAGGCCCTGGAGGACCTGTGGGCGGAGTATGAGGCGGAGTTCGGACCGATGCCAGCCGGGGAGTTCTGGGTGCCCGCCCGCAAAGGTGGTGGGGCACCAACGCTGGAGGAGGCTGAGGCCCAGGACTCCGAGGTGGAGTCTGAGCGCTACCGCGTGCGCCGGCTGCGTGATGACCTGACTAACCTCAAGGACCGCGTCTCCGAGGCCACCGTGGAGCTCATGCGGGACCGGATGGCGCTGATGAAGCGGGCTGATTCCGGAGAATCGGGAGCAGAGCTTGGCGACGAGAACGTCGACGCCACGCAAGAAAACGACGGCGCACAAGTTGAAAGCTCAGCTACTAACAAAGGCAAAGAGCGCCCGCGTACTGCTCCAGAGACCCTGGAATGGATCAAGGAGAACCTCAACTCGGTGGTCGAGGAAGCCATGCGCGGCGTCGGGGAAGGCCGCGACAAGGTCACGGAGGTTATGGCGCAACTGAAGTCCGATGTGGTCGAGGCCCAGGCCTCTATGACTGCGAGCAGCAAGGAGATTTTTGCCGGTTCCGTGGTGGAGCAGGGTCTACTTTCTGCGGCGACGCAATCGCGCATTATTGTCTCCCGCCTGCCGCACCGCGTGAAGGCTCAATACTCTGAGGTGCCGCGCGTGGTTGTGGCTGATCAGAGTGCGCTCAGCATGGAGAACGGGGAAATCTCGAGGCGGCTTCAGGAAGCGCTGGCGCACTTGCACCCACAAGTGGAGGAGTTGGTGGTGCTCTCGCCGCAGGGAGAGGTGCTCGACGCTGCAGCCTTTGGCGACCTCCCCCAATCCTGTTGGCGGATCGCCTGTTCAGAAGGTGCTGACGGGGCACAGTTCAACGATGCTCCTGGGGGCGTAGTAGTCACGGCGTCCTCGCCCGCCGAGGGGCTGGCGGCTGTGGCGAAAAGGATCGGAGTCGAGCCTGCGGACCTTCTATTCTTTGCGAATGAGCCTGGTGATGAAACGTTTGCGGAGGGCGGGGAGGGCGTCGCCGTGCGCATGGTGGCGCTTGAGACTGCGCCCATTGAGGTGATTAAGGCTGCGCAGGCGGTGACGTATTCCACTGAGCGCTACGGAATGGCCGAGGTGCTGGAGGCCATGGCGCGCTTGCAGCAGGAGAAGAAATAAGTCTTGACACCCTGGACTTAAGAAGCGTTCGCAACGCCCGTTAGCACCCCCGGAAGGGGGTGTTATTTTATTTTGTCCACCTATGGAATGCCTTAAAAGATCCAGCTTACGGAAGCGGAACTTACGTGTGAGTAGCGTCTCCAGAGAGAAAATTGGGTGATCTATAGCATTGGCAGTGGGAGAAAACTTCTTCTTCATCCGCTATCCGAGCAATTAGCCGAGGAATCGGCACACTGGGTGCGTGGTGGATGAGCACAATATGCTGCGCATACCGTCAACGAGGGCAGGGCTTTCTGACGCCGTGCAGCGAGAGAGGAGACTCGGTCAACAATGACCACGACGAGTATTAACAGCTTCAACCCTGAGTATTTTGAAAAGACATGGAACGACTACTCCACTGAGGATTATGACGTCGTCATTATCGGCGGCGGCTCAGTCGGCGCTGGTGCTGCGGTGGATGCGGCCACCCGCGGTTTAAAGACGGCCGTGCTGGAATCCCAAGACTTTGCGGCAGGAACGTCCTCGCGTTCCTCCAAGATGTTCCACGGTGGCCTGCGCTACCTGGCGATGTTTGACTTCCGCCTCGTTGCGGAGTCCCTCAAGGAGCGCGAGCTCAACATGTCGACCCTCGCCCCGCACCTGGTCAAGCCGCTGAAGTTCATCTTCCCCCTGACCCACCGCGGTTGGGAGCGCGTCATGATGTTCGGCGGCTTTACCCTCTATGACCTCATGGGTGGTGCCAAGAGCGTCCCGATGCAGAAGCACCTCACCCGCAAGGGCGTGCTCAAGGTCACCCCGGGCCTCAAGGAGGATGCCGTCGTCGGTGGCGTGCGCTACTATGACACGCTTGTCGACGACGCCCGCCACACCATGACCGTCCTGCGTACCGCCGCTGAGTATGGCGCAAGCGTGCGCACCGGCACTGAGGTTATCGGTTTCGAGAAGGACAACCGCGGCCGCATCACCGCCGCAAAGGTCCGTGACCTCGAGACCGGCCGCGAGACCACCGTGAAGGGCAAGGTCTTCATCAACGCCACGGGTGTCTGGAACGACAAGATTCAGGACATGGCCGGCGCGGAGGGCAAGTTCACCGTTCACGCCTCTAAGGGCGTTCACATCGTGGTCCCGAAGGATGCCCTCGATGCGGATGCCGCGCTGTGCTTCGTCACCGAAAAGTCCGTGCTCTTCGTCATTCCGTGGGGCGAGTACTGGATCATCGGTACCACCGATACTGACTGGGAAAAGGGCTTGTCCCTGCCGGACCCGGCTCCGACGAAGGCGGATATCGACTACATTCTGGACCAGGTCAACCAGCGCGTGCGCAACAAGATCACCCGCGAGGACATCGTTGGTGTCTACTCCGGTCTGCGCCCGCTGCTGTCCGGTAAGTCCGACTCCACCACCAACCTCTCCCGCAACCACGCCGTTGCCCGAGTAGCCCCAGGCCTCGTCTCCGTTGCTGGTGGTAAGTACACGACTTACCGCGTCATCGGTAAGGACGCGGTGGACCTGGCCGCCAAGGAACTGGGCTTCAAGGTGGCAGAATCCGTCACCGAGCGCACCCCGATCTTGGGCGCGGACGGCTACCACGCTCTGGCCAACCAGGTTCCGGCGCTTGCTCGCCGCTACAACCTCGACGAGAAGCGCATCGAGCACCTGCTTGGCCGCTACGGTTCGCTCATCAGCGAGGTGCTGGCTCCGGCCGCCGAAGATGCCTCCCTCCTTGAGCCGATTCCGGGCGCAGAGAGCTACATCTGGGCAGAGGTGCGCTACGCCGTGACCCACGAGGGTGCACTGCACATCGACGACATCGTCTCCCGCCGCCTGCGCGTAGCCATCGAATTCGCCGACCGAGGCGTGGCCGCTGCACAGCCTATTGCTGAGTTCGTCGCGCCGCTGCTGGGCTGGGACCAGAGCGACATTGAGCGCGAGGTTAGCCACTTCAAGCAGCACACCGAGGCGGAACTTGCCGCCGAGGCTGCCCTCACCGACCGTGAGGCAAATGACATTCTCGAGCGCGCTGGCAGCGCACGAGCCACTAAGGAAGAAGCCTAAGCGTCACGGGGCCCAGCGAGGACGTTTGCTGTCTCTCGCTGGGCCTTTGTCCTAGGCAAAAGAGAAAGGACAAGTTATGACCGGAACTGATGCATTCCTGTGGGAGTTCCTTGGCACGGCAGTGCTGCTCCTGTTGGGTAACGGCGTCTGCGCCACTGTAAACCTCCGCACCTCCGCGGCGCGCGGTTCAGACTGGATCGTTATCGCAATGGGCTGGGGCCTCGGCGTCTACTTGGGTGCTAGCATCGCGGACCCCACTGGCGGTCACCTTAACCCGGCGGTGACCATCATGCTCGCTGTCAACGGCTCTCTTGAGTGGAGCCTTGTGCCTTATTACCTCCTGGGTCAGATCTTGGGCGCCATGCTCGGTGCTTTCCTAGCGTGGGCAACGTTTAAGCAGCTTTTCGATGCCAACAATGTCGACGAAGCCGGCAACGTCACCGGAGCCAACAAGAATACCGGCGGTATTTTCTTTACGAACCCGGCGCACCCGAATAACGGCTGGAACGCAGTGACAGAGTTTATCGCTACCACCGTGCTGCTCATGTTTATCGCCTTCGGTCCTGCCGGCGGCGAGCTCGGTCCGCTGAGCTACTTCGGCGTGGCCTTCGTCATCGTGTCTATCGGTCTGTCCCTCGGCACCCCCACCGGATATGCCATCAACCCGGTTCGTGACCTCGGCCCCCGCATCATGTACGCCTTTGTCCTCCCCATCAAAGACAAGGGCACTGGAAACTGGAGCTATGCCTGGGTTCCGGTCGTCGCGCCGACTCTCTCGGCCGTCGCCGTTGGCCTGCTATCCATAGCCCTTTAAAACACCCCCGACAAGGAGAAAGTTATGTCCACCAAGAGCTACGTTGCAGCGATTGACCAGGGTACGACCTCCACGCGTTGCATCATTTTCAACCACGACGGAGAGCAGGTGTCCGTCGGCCAGCTCGAGCACGAGCAGATTTTCCCAGAGAAGGGCTGGGTCGAGCATGACCCAGAGGAAATCTGGAGCAATACCCGCCGCGCGGTGGGTGAGGCCTTGGCCAACGGCGACATCAACGTTGAAGACATCGCCGCTTTGGGTATCACCAACCAGCGTGAGACCACCGTTGTGTGGGACAAGAACACCGGCAAGCCGGTCTACAACGCCATCGTGTGGCAGGACACCCGAACCACCGACATTTGTAAGGAACTCGCCGGCGACGACGGTGCGGACAAGTGGCGTCGTCGCACCGGCCTCATCATCAATTCCTACCCTGCCGGCCCGAAGGTGAAGTGGATCCTCGATAACGTGGAGGGCGCCCGCGAGCGCGCTGAGGCTGGCGAGCTGCTCTTCGGCACCATCGATACCTGGTTGCTGTGGAACCTCACCGGTGGCGCCGACGGCGACAACGGCCAAGAGGCCCTGCACGCGACCGATGTCACCAATGCCTCCCGTACCCTCCTCATGGACATCGAGAAGCTCGAGTGGGATGAGGAACTGTGCAAGGAGATGGGTATCCCGACCTCCATGCTCCCGGAGATCCGTCCGTCCCTGGGCGACTTCCGCACTGTCCGCGAGCGTGGCTCGCTGTCCGGTGTGCCGATTCGCGCCATCCTGGGTGACCAGCAGGCCGCCATGTTTGGCCAGGGCTGCTTCCGCCCGGGTTCTGCCAAGAACACTTACGGCACCGGTCTGTTCCTCCTGCTCAACACCGGTACCACGCCGAAGTTCTCCGATAACGGCCTGCTCACCACCGTGTGCTTCCAGCGCGAGGGCGAGCGCCCAGTCTATGCGCTCGAGGGTTCCGTCTCCATGGGTGGTTCCCTGGTGCAGTGGCTGCGCGATAACCTGCAACTTATCCCGAACTCCGCGTCCATTGAGAACCTGGCCCGCGAGGTCAAGGACAACGGCGGCGTCTACATCGTGCCGGCCTTCTCCGGCCTCTTCGCTCCGTACTGGCGCCCGGACGCTCGTGGTGTCATCGTGGGCTTGACCCGCTACGCCAACCGCAAGCACTTGGCCCGCGCGGTCCTGGAATCCACCGCGTACCAGACCCGTGACGTCGCTGACGCCATGGTTGCTGATTCCGGCGTGGAGATCACCGAGCTGCGCGTCGACGGCGGCATGACCATGAACGAGCTGCTCATGCAGTTCCAGGCGGACATGCTCGGCGTGGAGGTGCACCGCCCGAAGAACGTGGAGACTACCGCCACCGGTGCGGCCTTTGCCGCCGGCTTGGACTCGGGCTTCTGGGATGACCTCAGCGTGCTGGGCTCCCAGCAGGGAGACTTCAAGGTCTGGAAGCCACAGCGCGAGAAGGACGAGGTAGACGCTCTCTACCGCGACTGGAAGCGCGCCATCAAGCGTTCCCTGAACTGGGAAGACGTCGACGATGACGACGTTATCGCCTAAGAGCTAACCAGGAGTCGTTGCACGAAGACGCGGCCGTCACGAGCATTCTCGTTGCGGCCGCTTTCGTCGTTTTAGAAGTCGCCGAGTGCGGCTGGACGCAACGCGGTGGTGGAGCTCCTGCGTGACAGTCGGACGGTGTGGTGGCTGACCACGTTGCGGGCACGCCATTGAGCGTGTCGCCCTGACGTAGACTCGGGGCTATGGCCAGTGACGTATTTTCGGACCGCGCTCCGCGCCTCATCATTAGTGATATCGACGGCACCTTATTGGACCGGAACCACCGGGTGCCCAGGCGAAACCGCGAAGCAGTGGCCCGCGCGGTTGCAGCGGGCAGCGAGTTCGCGCTGGCAACTGGCCGGCCCTTCCGCTGGATCATGCCTGTGCTGGACCAGCTGACCGTGCGCCCAGTGTGCGTGACATCAAATGGCGCGGTGATTTATGACTCAGCGGAAGACCGCGTGCTCTCCGCCCACGGACTCTCGCCGGAGGCCCTCGCGGAAACCGTAGAGGTAGCCACCAAGGTACTCGAGCCCCATGGCGGCGTTGGCTTTGGTGCGGAACGTGCGGGCGGCTCGGTTTTGGATCCGGTTGAGGAACTCTTCGTGGTTGAGTCGCACTATTCGGAAAACGCGCTCTTCGAAGGCTTTGGGCTGGTTAGCGTGGGGGAGTTGGTGTCCCGGCCGGCGGTGAAGCTGTTGATTCGCAACACCGCATTCTCCGCGCCGGAGCTCTACAGCCTCATCGCTCCCCACATCGATTCCGAGCTTGCCCACGTGACTTACTCAATGTCCGAGGGCATCCTCGAGGTGGCGGCCCCCAACGTGACGAAGCAGCGCGGAATTAAGTGGTTGGCTGAGCACCACGGTATCGCCCGCGAAGACATCATCGCCTTTGGCGATATGCCCAACGATATCGAGATGCTCGAGTGGGCTGGGTGCGGTGTTGCCATGGAGAACGCACACCCGGATGTCGTGGCGGCCGCAGATACTGTGACGTTAGCGCACCACCAAGCAGGTGTGGCAAAGGTCCTTGAGCGTTGGTTCTAGCGCTGCTGTACCCCGCCGCGCTGTAGCCGTGAAACCCCGCGCTACCTGCTCTATTTGTGGCGGAACCTGAGAGTTTTTGCCTCCGGTTGCGGGGTGGGTGGTGGTGTTTTAGTCTTTGTCGTATGGGGGATTTGGAGACTTATTTCTCCTACCGCAGTTCGGGGTTGGAGCTTGTGGGGCTTGCGGTGGGCAGTGTGGATGATTTACGCGCGCGTGGTGCATCAAAGGCTGATGCTGCGGAGTTGGCTGGGTTGCATGGGGTGTATTTCGGGCCGACGCGTTTTACGGGCAAGCAGCGCCAAGCGCGTGCGGCTGCTGCTTCTCACAGGCATGATGTGGCGACGTTGAGTTTGATCGAGTCCTATACCGCCAAGGTGAAAAAAGAGTTGGATGCGTGGAATCTGCGTGTCCGCTTGGCGGGGACCCCAGCACACCGTATCCCGAAGGTGGCAAACGAACGGTTGAAGCAGTTGCGGCCGCGGCGGGTGCCGGAGGTCGGGGTGCGTCTGACGTATCGGAAGGTGGGGCCGCATTCGTTGACGATTACTGATTCAGCCTTGCGCATTAGTGAGATGCGCGGGACTTTGGAGTCGATTAATCGGGCTGATTTGTTGGATGCGGTAGGCCAGGTGTTCTTTGATAAGGCACACGGGGGCACTAAGCCTGCGGTGGCTACCAATGTGGTGGTGACCTTGGATGAGTTTGATCGGATTGTGCGAGGTGAGGGTGATGATATTGAGCTTGAACTCACCAATGGCGGGCGGATGACTGGCCGGGAGTTTGTCACTTATAAGTTTGCTGAGGTTGGGTATGTCACGTTGGTGCATCCGACGATTGGGCCGGTGTGGTTGCACAGGGTGCGGCGTTTGGCGGGGTTTGAGCAGCGGATTATGGCCAGTGCGGAGCATCCGACGTGTGCGCGTGAAGGGTGCAATAAGCCGGCTGACTATTGCCAGGTGCATCATTTGGTGCCGTGGAAAGCTGGTGGGACCACGGATCCACCGAATTTGACGATGTTGTGTGCCTATCACAATGGCATCAATGATGATGATCCGGATAAGCCGACTGGTGCTGGCTATGTCTTCCGGTTGCGGGGTGGGGTGGATTATGTGCCACCCTGGGCGGATCCGATTACGTCCCAGCCAGCGTACAAGGCAGCGCAAGCAGCATTGAAGCAGCAGGCTAACGGGGACTTATTCGACGCAGTACCGCCGGATACCTAAACCCCAATCCCAAACACACGCTGAAGCGGAAGCCACCAGGTGGCTCCCGCGACATCGGCGATCCCACAGAGCTGCACGCGCACACGGTGCGGCTGGGATTAGTCCGTGAAGACCTGAATCTGCTCAGTCTCCGGATTGTAGACAATGGAACCGCCCTGGAACTGCACGCGGACTTCCTTGCCGAAGCCGGTGGGGACTTCGTCGGACGTCGGCAAGCCGAGCGTCGCCGAGTTATTGCCGGATGCCCATTCCTTGGCGATGCGTCCCACCAGAGCGTGTGTACCGGTGTCTTCGGAGCTCAGCACGACGCCGTTCTGGAAGAGCTGGTAGATGATGCCTGCCGACTCATCCGGACCGCCGACCGCCAGGCCCAGCGCCGGTCCGAAGGCGTTAAGGACCGCCGTCCACGTTTGCTTCAGGCCCTCGTTCTTGCTCAGGGCCAACACCTTGGTCACGATGCCCGGGATCTGCTCCACCGGCAGACCATTGACCGTCTTATCCGTGTCAATCTGCTGGTCCGAGCGGGCATACATGATGGCGAAGAGCGTGCCAGCCAGGCCGACTAGTGCGGTGATGGTGCTCATCGGGATTTCGGTATCGCCCAGCGAGGACGTTGCCTCCTGTGCCGGAGCGGCCGGTGCGGGAGCGGACGGCGCATTGTTTTTCGGCGCGGAGCCAGAGGAGTCTGGGGTAGAGGTATTTCCGCTGCCCCAGTCCGTGGACGTCGAACCAGACCCGCCCGACTTGATGGCGACGTACTTCTTGTGCGCCGCCTGGCGGATAGTCGGCCACTGGGCAATGGTGTATTTACCCGGGCAGGCAGTGAAATGAACGTCGCTGTGACCGAAAAGGCCATAAACCGGGGCAGAGGCGCCTGCTGGGTAGCGCGAACCACCGAAGCCTTCCGAGCGAAGGGAGACGCGGGAGGTCGGATCGACACCGGAAATGGCGCCCTTCCAGCCGGCGAGGTCGGTGACAGATTCCAAGAGGGCTTCCGTCGGCTGCGCAGTCTCGTAGTTGCCGATCATGGAGATACCCCACGTGTTCTTGTTAAAACCGCCGATGTGCGCACCCTGCACAGCTTTAGCGAGACCGCCGTAGCGGCCCTCGTAGATGGTGCCGTACTTATCCACCAGCGCGTTGTATCCGATATCGCACCATCCCAGGTTCTGCGCATGGTACTTGTACGCGGCGCGCACCTGCGCGGCTGCCTGCGCGCGGGTGTAGTTATTGGAGCCCGCGGTGTGGTGCAGCGCAATGGCCTCCACACCATCATCATAGGTGGGACTCGAGCAGCGGATGCTCTCATCCGCGCCCCAGCCGGCGCGCGAAACCACGCGCGGCATGCCATCGGTCTCAGCGGTTGGCTCGATGACCTCGCCCTCCTGGGCGTTGCCGTCCATGAAGACCGCCTCGAGGCCTTCCACGTCGCTATTGGCGGGAAGCTCTTCGGCCTCAGCGACGGGGGCGATGTCGCCGACGTTGAAGGAGGCGTCGTCAAGCGCGGCGTCCTCAACGGGGGTCTCGGTGAACTCTTCGTCCAGATTCGACCCGGTTACCAGATCCACATTGTTGATGGAGACCTGCACGTCGTTGGTATCGCCCACGAAGATGAGCTCGGTGCCGTTCGTGGCGTTCGGATCATCGTTGTTGTAGGACATTGAGTCCATGTCGTACCACTCGGACCAGGACCCGTCTGGCTGCTTGGCGCGGACGAAGGCAGCGACATCGCGCGCGCCCTTCCAAGTCACGGCAAAAGAGGAGAAGGTCTCATCGCGGTGGAATTGCTTGACCGCGCGCGGGCCTTCGCCCTCGCCCTGGCCGGCGATGGCCGGGTCATCCACCACGACCGTTTCGCCAGAACCGAAGGACTCGGAGGCCGAACTTACTTCGATGGGCCCGCTGCCCGCTTCCTGGGTGTGGATAAGGGTTTGGCCGCCCACGGCTGCGGCGGCGACCACAGCGATCGAGGTGACCGTGGCGATAATCGGCGTGGACCACGTCGATTTCGCGGGAACAAGACGACGTTTGAGGTGCACTGTTACTCCCTAGGATGGTGTGCGCCACAAGGTTAAAAGGAGCGCAAAAAGTTAACTAACGGGACAGATGTTACGTCAGGTGTTGGAGTGAAAGGGGGTGTGACACGCGAGTTTTCTCGCTTGGGTGTCACCCGCCGTTCTATGCGCGTTACTGCTTTAAGCTGATGCCCATGACTGCATATGACCTCATTGTTGTTGGATCTGGATTCTTTGGCCTCACCGTGGCCGAGCGCGCAGCCTCCCAGCTGGGCAAGAAGGTGCTCATCGTCGAGCGCCGCGAGCACCTGGGCGGCAACGCCTACTCGGAGGCCGAGCCGGAGACCGGCATCGAGGTCCACAAGTACGGCGCGCACCTTTTCCACACCTCGAACAAGCGCGTGTGGGACTACTGCAACCAGTTCACCGATTTCACCGACTACCAGCACCGCGTCTTTGCTATGCATGACGGCACGGCCTACCAGTTCCCGATGGGCCTGGGCCTGATTAACCAGTTCTTTGGCCGCTACTACTCCCCGGATGAGGCGCGCCAGCTCATCAAGGAGCAGGCCGGCGAGTTCGCCGTGGATGAGGCGAAGAACCTGGAGGAGAAGGCCATCGCGCTCATTGGCCGCCCGCTCTACGAGGCCTTCATCCGCGACTACACCGCCAAGCAGTGGCAGACCGACCCGAAGGAGCTGCCGGCCGGCAACATCACCCGCCTGCCGGTGCGCTATACCTTCAACAACCGCTACTTCAACGACACCTACGAGGGCCTGCCCGTCGATGGCTACGCAGCCTGGTTGGAGAAGATGGCGGAGCACGAGCTTATTGACGTCCGCCTCAATACCGACTGGTTCGACGTCCGTGAGGAGCTGCGGGAGGCGTCGCCAAACGCGCCGGTGGTTTACACTGGCCCGCTGGACCGCTACTTCGACTTCGCTGAGGGCGAGCTGGGCTGGCGCACGCTCGATTTCGACATGGAGGTGCTGGAGACCGGTGACTTCCAGGGAACCCCGGTGATGAACTACAACGACGCGGACGTGGACTACACCCGCATCCACGAGTTCCGCCACTTCCACCCGGAGCGCGCCGATAAGTACCCCAAGGACAAGACAGTCATTATGAAGGAGTACTCGCGCTTCGCGGAGAAGGGCGATGAGCCGTACTACCCGATCAACACCCCGGAGGACCGCTCCAAGCTGGAGGCCTACCGCAAGCTCGCCGCCGCTGAGGCCCGCGAGAACCAGGTCCTCTTCGGCGGCCGCCTGGGTACCTACCAGTACCTGGATATGCACATGGCCATCGCGTCCGCGCTGAGCCTGTTCGATAACAAGCTGGCCCCGTTCTGGAACGAGGGCAAGGTGCTGGAGCAGGAACGCGGCCACTAGGCTGCTCCCGGTAGTGCAGCGTGGCGCGCTATGCTGAAACACCTCGATGGAAGGAGGTGACGGCATGGCGCAGCGCAAGAAGAAGCGCGCAGACCGCAGCATGTGGAAGATGTCCCCGGAGCGGCTCGAGGAACACCTCAAGCTGCGCAGTCGCGCAACGCGCATTCCCGATAAGAAGAAGGAACAATCCAAGAAGGCCTGCCGGAACACCCGGCGGGCCTTTGGCCGTTTATGGGGAGGTTTTGCCAGCGTGCGGAACTAGACCAAAGAAAATAAAAACTTGTGGTCTGGCCAACAATCACTTAAGGTTAACAGTAGGTTAACAATAGGCGAACAGAAAGTGAGTTTAGAGATGACTTCCCCGAACGCCCGCCGTTTCGATACCTTGCGCCACGACTTGCACGCAGATTATGGCCACGAGTACACCGCGCGGGAGATCGACTCCTTCCTCGATGCCACCATCGCGCGTCACGAAGCTGGTGCGACTTTAGAAGAATTCATTCCCGTGATGGTGGAGCGCGAGGTGCGCGCGCACTTCGGCACCCACCGCATCCACGTGCGTTTCTCCGCGGGCACCGACCACGCGCTGGCGCAGGCCGCTGTGGCGCTGACGAAGAAGTATGCTGGCGAGGCCCTGCTGGTCGACGCCGCCGTAGCCCACCCCGAAAATGATCCGGACTCGCACATGGCTCACGTGCTCCAGGAGCGCGGCATGGCGGAGCACCCGGACCGCTACGTCGAGGACCTGCGTCTGGTGACTATCCCTGACTTCATTGTGTACCTCGGCCGCGAGGTCCCGCGCGATGAAGCCGGCAAGGACGTCAAGATCTGGGACATCGCCACCGCAGAAACCGTGGAAGAGACCCGTGAGCTGGCCGATGACCTCGGCGCCCGTGTGCTCTACATGCTCAACCGCCTGGGTATCGAGCCCATCTCGGAGGATGCGCCGGTGACGGCCTAAACCCTGAGAGCTGTGATTTGCCACTTGTCGGGTCGAGCATTCCAGTGCCATAACCATTTCCCCAGACCTAGAACCCGAAACATGCTGCGTGCGTCGTCAAGCACTGTGGCCTAGTTGAGCAGTGAACTGGAGGTTTCGGGTTCCAAGTCTGGGGATCTGGCGCACCAGGACGTAAAGGGTTCCACCAGCCTCTGGTGTGAAACCTTTCGCCAAGGCGCATCTTTCTTGCGCAAAGCTCGGCTGAAGTGGACGTTGCAGTAGATTAAGGCGCGCGGATGCGGACAAGGAGTCATATAAGAGCAGCCGCGTGGGAACTCAGCGCAGCAGCGCTTAAGCACTAATCTTGGTTTCTGAATACTGTCGAAATCTGTGTGGAGAACCGAAGATATCGTGACTGCCAACAATTCTGCTGCGTACGAACCCGTACAGCGCATCCTGCTGCCCAAGCGTGGCGAGCCGGTCGACGTCCGCATGCTCTACCTCATCGAGTCCGAGCAAAACCGCGAGCGCCTCAGCTGGAGCGGCCGCACCTCCGTGACCATCCCGGCCGGCGAAGAGGCCTCCTTCGAGACCTACTTCAACGCCTTCCCGGCGGCCTACTGGCGCCGCTGGTCCCAACTGAAGTCCATCGTGCTGGTCATGGACGTCGAGGGCGAGGCCAACATCTCCCTGTACCGCTCTAAGCAGGATGGCCAGCGCATCGCCGTCGCCAACCACGTGGTGACCACCGGGCACCACGAGTTCGAGCTGCCCCTGAAGAACTTCGAGGACGGCGGCCTGCTGTGGTTCGATGCCTCCGCCGTTGAGGACACCGTGCTTACCGACGCCGCTTGGTGCGCCCCGCACGCCCCGAACCCGCAGCTCCTGCCGGACGGCAGCGAGTATCCGGCGCAGGAGAAACGTGTGGCCGTGGGTATCCCGACCTTCAACCGCCCCACCGACGCCGTCGCGGCGCTGCAGGCGTTGGCGGAGGACCCGGTGGTGGACGGCATCATCGACTACGTCCTTATGCCGGACCAAGGGAACCAGCACCCCGCGGACGAACCAGGCTACGACGAAGCCGTTGCGCACTTCGGTGAGCGCTTCCGCGAGTTCCGCCAGGGCAACCTGGGCGGCTCGGGTGGGTATTCCCGCATCATGTTCGAGGCGCTGGAGAATACAGACTCGCCCTACATCCTCTACATGGATGATGACATTGCCATCGAGCCGGATTCCATCCTCCGCGCAGTCCAGGCGGCGCGTTATGCCGCCAAGCCCTTCATCGTGGGCGGGCAGATGCTTAACCTGCAGGAGCGCTCCCAGCTGCGTACCACCGGTGAGCGCGTGAACCGCGCCGACTTCATGTGGGGCGCGGCCGAGCACGCCGTCTACGACCACGACTTTGCCAAGTACCCGCTGCGCGCCATCGGTGATGCCCAGTCCCACCTCGACCCGAAGAAATATGACTCCCGCGCGCTGCACCGCCGCGTCGACGTGGAATACAACGGCTGGTGGATGTGCCTCTTCCCGCGCGTCGTCGCGGAGAGCATTGGGCAGCCGCTGCCGCTGTTCATCAAGTGGGATGACACCGAGTACTCCCTGCGCGCCGCCGCCCACGGTTTCCCCACGGTGACCTGGCCGGGCGCGGCCATCTGGCATATGGCATGGGCGGATAAGGACGATGCCATCGACTGGCAGGCCTACTTCCACCTGCGCAACCGCCTCATCGTGGCGGCCCTCTACCACGAGGGTGATGCGCGCGGGATTACCAAGTCCATCTTCAAGTCCACCCTCAAGCACACCATGTGCATGGAGTACTCCACCATGGCCATCCAGCTGGAGGCCATGAAGGACTTCCTGGCCGGCCCGGATCAGCTCTTCGACATCCTGGAGTCCTCGCTGCCGCGCATCGCCGCAATCCGTAAGGAATTCCCGGACGCCGTCATTATCGATTCGGCGGACCAACTACCCGCGCCCACCGGCGCGCCGGGCGTGCCGACCCGCAATGTCGGCGGCCGCCTGGGCAAGATCAAGAAGATCCCGTGGCTCATCAAGTCCGCCAAGCACCTGGTCACCAAGGAAGACCCGGCACACCATGAAGCGCCGCAGCTCAACCTCACCCCGGAGGAGGCCCGCTGGTTCACGCTCTCCCGCGTCGATTCCGCCACCGTCTCCACCGCGGGCGGCACCGGCGTGGCCTTCCGCAAGCGCGACCGCGAGCTGGCCCTCGAGCTGGTGAAGTCCACCCGCGAGCTGCTCAAGGAAATCGAGGATAACTTCGATGACCTGCGCGCCGAGTACCGCGCGGCCCTGCCGGAGCTGACCTCCCGCGAGTCCTGGCGAAAGGTCTTCGATGCCCAATAAGCTTTCTGTCGCCGAATCCCACGTCCTTGAAAAGATTCAGGACGCGGCTTTTGATGCGCCCGGTGTTCTGCCCACCGCGCGGGGTTTAAGCCACTTCGGCGAGCACGCCCTAGGGTGGCTGGCGCTCTCCGGCTTAGGTGTCGCCGTGAATTACCAGAATCCGGCGCGTCGCCGCCAGTGGCTAGCCGTCGGTGCGGGTGCTTTCACGGCGCACGCGGCCAGCGTTGTGATCAAGCGCATTGTGCGCCGCAAGCGCCCGGACTATGACTACGTCAAAGTCGGCGTGAAAACCCCGTCTAAGCTGTCTTTTCCGTCGTCCCACGCGACGTCGACAAGCGCGTTCCTCGTGGGTGCAGCGCACGTTCTAGGAACCCCGGCACCGCTCGTTGGTGTGCCGGTCATGATGGCCTCGCGTATGGTGCTCGGGGTACATTACCCATCCGATACGGCGATCGGTGCCCTGCTGGGAGCCGCCACCGCGGAAGCATGTCACCGCTATGAAAGGAAGACCGCATGAGCGAACGACCCAACCGCGTCGACGACGGCGAACAGAGAGTCTTCCACTCTGAGCCGCATACCTCCGGCATCGATACCGGCCGCAAGCGCAAGCCGCCGAAGAACCTCGCCGATGGCATGGTGAAGGCCCTGCGCCCCAAGCAGTGGGTCAAGAACGTTTTGGTCTTGGCGGCTCCTGCGGCTGCGGGCGCGGAGTCGCTGTTTCACACGCGCGTGCTTCTCGACGTCCTCCTCGCCTTCATCGTCTTCTGCATGGGCGCGTCCTCCATCTACCTCATCAACGATGCCCGCGATGTAGAGGCTGACCGCGCGCACCCGACGAAACGCTTCCGCCCAATCGCGGCCGGCGTGCTTCCGGTGGGCCTGGCCTATGTCATGGCGGCAGTGCTCATCATCGGTTCGATCGGCCTGTCGTTCCTGGCCACGGCGGGCCTGGAGCTCGCCATCGTCATGGCCATTTACATTGGCCTGCAGCTGGGCTACTGCTTCGGGTGGAAGCACATGCCGGTGATCGATATCGCCTTGGTGTCCTCCGGCTTCATGTTGCGTACCATGGCCGGCGGTGTGGCCGCGGGCATCGTGCTGTCGCAATGGTTCCTGCTGGTTGCCGCGTTCGGCTCCCTGTTCATGGCCTCGGGTAAGCGCTACTCGGAGATCCTTCTAGCGCAGCGCACGGGCGCCAAGATCCGCAAATCCCTGGAGGGCTATACTCCTACCTACCTGCGCTTCGTGTGGACCCTGGCGGCCACTGCAGTTGTCATGTCCTACTCCCTGTGGGGATTCCAGCTCTCCAACGAGTCTGATGGCCCGGCCAGCGTGTGGTACCAAATCTCCATGGTGCCGTTTACCATCGCGATTCTGCGCTATGCTGCCGACGTGGACCGCGGCAACGGCGGTGCCCCGGACGAGATTGCCTTGGAGGACCGCGTCCTCCAGATTCTGGCTCTGCTGTGGCTGGCCTGCATCGCCATGGCTGTTTACATCATGCCAGTCATGATGGGCTAAACTCTCTCCTCATGCGAAAATCCGATACACGTACCGTGGCCGCGCTCAGCGCGTTGGCCTCGGTCATCGTGATCGGAGTTTTCTCGTTTTGGGGTGGCTTCGCCCGCCGCTGGATTTCCGACGACGGCCTGATCGTCCTGCGCACGGTGCGCAACCTTGAGGAAGGCAACGGCCCCGTTTTCAACGTGGGTGAGCGCGTGGAGGCCAATACCTCGACGCTATGGCAGTACCTTATCCTGCTTGCCCGCTGGGTCACGAACGCCCCGCTGGAGTCCATCGCCGTCAACCTGGGATTGTTTCTGGCGGTCGCGGCCATGATGTTGGGGGCGTGGGCCACAGCCCGGGCCTTCTTCCGCTCGGGCCAGTTTTCTGCACCACTCGTGGCTCCCGCCGGCGCGCTGGTCTACCTCGCACTGCCTCCGGCCCGTGATTTCTTCACCTCCGGGCTGGAATGGGGACTGTCCATCTTCTACCTCGCCGCCCTCTGGGCGCTGCTGCAGCACTGGGCGCAATCCCGCACGAATACTAGTGCTTATTGGCTCGCGCTGTGGGCTGGTTTGTCCTGGCTCGTGCGCCCGGAGTTCGCGCTTTACGGCGGCCTTGCCGGCCTCCTGCTTTTGGCAGCGCACCGCAACTGGAAAGCCTGGCTCGGCATCCTCGGCGCGGCCCTGCCCATCCCCGCGGGTTACCAGTTCTTCCGCATGGGCTATTACGGCCTATTGACGCCGCACACGGCGGTGGCAAAGTCGGCGTCGTCAAGCGCGTGGGGCAGCGGCCTGAACTACCTGCAGGATTTTATAGGGCCTTATGCCCTGTACCTGCCCGTTCTCGTGCTGGCGGGTGCGGCGCTGTGGACCTTCCGCGCCCAGCTGCGCCCGGCAGCCCTGCGCAGTTCCACCACCGTGACCTACCTGATGGTCGGGGCCGCGGCGGTGCACGTGCTGTACGTGCTGCGCGTCGGCGGTGACTTCATGCATGGCCGCATGCTGCTGCTGCCGCTCTTCGCTGCGCTCCTCCCGGTTTTCGTGCTGCCGCTAAAGGAGCTGGTGTCCGCGCTTGCAGCAGTCTTCTGTGCGGTGTGGGCTGTCGTCATCGTGCTGCGCGGGCACCCGATGGACTGGGAGGCTTATGAGCAACCGCTGTCTATCGTGGACGAACGTGATTTCTGGACTTATGCCACCAACCGTGAGGCGGGCTACCCGCCGCGCTCGGCCAAAGACTACCTGGGGATGAAGTTCATGCGCGGCTACGAAGAGGCCGGCGAGAAACTGGTGGACGGAGATGCCCTGGCCACGATCTATGTGGAAGATGAGGAGAAGGACCTTCTCAATTGGCTCACCGTTCCGCGCGAGCCGGGTATGGATGAGCCGCCGACGGTGTATCTGGTGAACTTGGGCATGACGTCGATGAACGCGCCGCTCAATGTCCGAGTTCTCGACACTATCGGCTTGGCCACCCCGCTGGCGGCGCGCATGCCCCGTGAGGAAGGCGGGCGCGTGGGCCACGACAAGCACCTCGACGTGGAGTGGCAGGCTGCGCAGACGGGCGCGGACATCGAGTACCTCCCGCCGTGGTATGACAAGGACAAGACCCGCCAGGCGCGAGCGGCGCTGGCGACGCCAGAGGTGCAGGAGCTCATCGCTTCCTACAGCGAGCCCCTAACGCGGGAGCGCTTCCTCAAAAACCTGACCTTCTCACTGACCTCGGGCCGCACCCTCATGCTCTCCGATGATCCCAGCGATTATCCTGTCCATTAGCTTGGTGTGAGCTGGGGAGCACCCCCATGGGTAGGCGAAAATTGTCAGGGTGCGTTACGCTACGAAAGATTCCTGTTATTGATCTGTAACTATCGCTGGCGTGTTGGCGATGTACTAGTGGCAGTAAAAACGTTAAGGAGAAACATGAGTTCACTAAGCTCCGGCCTGCGGACTCGGGTCCTCTCAGTGGTGGCAGCCATCGCTGTGGCTCTGGGCCTGGTCGTGACCGCGGGTACGCAAGAAGCATCCGCCGCTCACCGTGACTGGCTGCGTGGCGACGCCACCGGCGCCTGCGAATGGGATCGCGTCGGTTACTGGGTACAGCGCTGCGACGTGTGGTCCCAGGCCATGGGCCGCAACATCCCAGTGCAGATCCAGCCCGCTAAGAACGGCGGCAATGCGGGTCTTTACCTGCTCGATGGCCTGCGCGCTACCGATTTCACCAACGCATGGGTCAATGACGTCAACGCTGCGCGCAGTTATGTAGACCACAACATCACCCTGGTGATGCCGGTGGGCGGCGCGGGCTCCTTCTACGCGGACTGGAACGGTCCGGCTACCTACGATCTGGTCAAGCCGGTCAACTACCAGTGGGAGACCTTCCTGACGCAGGAGCTTCCGGCCTACCTTGAGGGCAACTTCGGCGTGGCCCGCAACAATAACTCCATCGCTGGCCTGTCCATGGGTGCTACTGCTGCGATTACCCTCGCGGGCAAGCACCCAGAGCAGTTCCGTCAGGCGCTGTCCTACTCCGGCTACCTCACCACGACCTTGCCGGGTGCCCAGACCTTCATGCGCCTGGCGCTTCTCGACGCCGGCGGTTTCAACATCAACGCCATGTACGGGTCCATCATCAACCCGAAGCGTTTCAGCAATGACCCCTTCAACCTGATCCCGGATCTGGCTGCGAACGGAACGGATGTCTACGTCTCCGCCGCCTCCGGCATCCCGGGGCCGCTGGATCAGCAGCGCTACCGTCCGGAACACATCGCGGCCGGCGTGGCGCTGGAGGGCTTTGCCAACGGCACCACCCGCCTGTGGGAGTTGAAGGCTCGCGCCATGGGTGTTCGCTTGCAGACGAATTACCCGGCCCAGGGCCTGCACAACTGGGAGCAGTTCGGCTACCAACTCGAGCGCTCCAAGCCGCAGGTGCTTAACGTTATGAACGCCTGGTAAGTACTTACTGTCTCGCCGCCGTGCTTAAGAGCACGGCGGCTTTTTCATTGGTTTGCTGGGCGTGTCCCCCTACCGAAAGTCTCAAGTTAAACTTAAACTTGAGAACACATTAGACCGCTCACCACGCGTGCGGCGGCGAGTTCCGCAGGAGGGGAACCTGCGGAGCCCGCTCGCGGCACCGCGTGCCCTCATCTCGATTTACCCCTACAAGGACTCTTCAATGCCGAACACTGCGTCAACTCAGCCCCGCCGGTCCGCCAAGGCGTCCGGCCTGCGTTCCCCGTCCGCAGCCCGCAAGGGCCTGACCATCGCCGCACTGCCCACCGCCGTGGCAGTGGGCTTTGCGCTGCTGCCAATCGCCAACGCGCAGTCGTCCAGCTCCTCCACCGAGGGCATTACTGATCTCCTAGGCAGCTCCAACCTTTCCGATTCCTTCGCTCCCTCTAATCCGCCGCAGCGTACCCCGGTAGATACCGAATACCCGGAGATTGAGGGCCTGCCGGAGGGCGTATCTGTTTCCCGCGTTGAGTACCTGACCAACCGCCACCTCATGGTCTACATCAAGTCCGCCGCCATGCCGGACAAGGAGCAGGTCGTACAGATCCAGCTCGCGCGTGACTGGTACTCCAGCCCGGATAAGACCTTCCCGGAGGTCTGGGCGCTGGACGGCCTGCGTGCCCGCGATGACGAGTCCGGCTGGACTATCGAGACCAACATCCTCTCCCAGTACGCCGACCGCAACGTCAACCTCATCATGCCGGTGGGCGGTGAGTCCTCCTTCTACTCTGACTGGCAGAAGGAGGACAACGGCACGCACTACATGTGGGAGACCTTCCTGATGCGGGAGCTTATCCCGATTCTGGAGAAGGGCTACCGTTCCAACGGCAAGCGCGCCGTTACCGGTATCTCCATGGGTGGTACCGCCGCCATGAACCTAGCTGAGCGGAACCCGTGGGCCTTCAAGTACGTTGGCTCCTTCTCGGGCTACCTCGATACCACCACCACGGGTATGCCGGAGGCTATTACCGCTGCCCAGGCTGATGCTGGCGGATTCACCTCCACCAACATGTGGGGTGACCTCTACTCCCAGGATTGGATTGACCACGATCCGAAGCTGGGCATCGAGAACCTCAAGGACATGAAGGTCTATGTCTCCGCTGGCAACGGCAAGGATGACTACGGCCAGCTCGGTTCGGTGGCCAAGGGCAAGGCCAACATGGCCGGCGTGGGTCTAGAGGCAATCTCGCGCATGTCTACCCAGACCTTCGTTGACTACGCCAAGCGCGCCGGTGTCGAGCCGGTCGTGAAGTTCCGCCCGACCGGCGTTCACAGCTGGGAGTACTGGCAGTTCGAGATGACCGAGGCCTGGCCTTACATCGCTGATTCCCTCGGCCTGGACAAGAGTGACCGCGGCGCTGACTGCACCCCGATCGGCGCTATTGCAGAGGCTACCAAGTCCGGCATTATCGGTGACTGCGTGAACAACGAGTATGACGTTGCCGATCGCGGCAAGGCCCAGGACTTCCAGGCCGGTACCGCTTACTGGTCCCCGGAGACCGGTGCCCACGCCGTCATTGGCCGCATTGGTGCGCGCTACTCCGAGCTCGGTGGCCCGACCTCTTGGCTGGGCTTCCCGAAGACCGGCGAGGAAAAGACCCCGGACGGCCGCGGCCGCTACGTCCACTTCGAGCACGGTTCCATCTACTGGACCCCGGAGACCGGCGCTTGGCCCATCTCGAAGGACCTCTTCGATGCCTGGGGCAAGAACGGCTTCGAGGGCGGCGACCTCAAGTACCCGGTGTCCGAGCCGCGCAAGGTTGGCGAGGGCGAGGTCCAGGACTTCGAGAACGGCGTGCTAACCCGCAACCCGGATGGCTCCACCCACATCGTGCACGGTGCTATCGGCGCGAAATACAAGGAACTGAAGGCTGCCGAGTCCGAGCTGGGCTACCCGGTGGGCGAGGAGACGGCCGTCAACGGCGGCTTCTTCCAGGAATTCGAACACGGCAACATCTACTGGTCCATGGATTCCGGCGCGCACTACATCCTCAAGGGCAAGATTTTTGATGAGTGGGGCAAGCACGGCTGGGAGCAGGGTGAGTTTGGCTGGCCCACCAAGGACTACGCCTCCATTCCGGCAGGCGGACTGACTCAGTCCTTCCAGCACGGCGTCATTCGTGAGGTCATGGGCCAGGTCCAGGCGGATAAGAAGTAGGGACTGTCATGCGTCTTTTCTCTGCCCGACCCACCGCAGCAGCTGGTGCGGCGGTGCTGCTTGCGGCCGGCACCTTGCTGAGCGCTTGCGGTTCCGCCACCGTCGACGAGGGTGATGCCACCGAAACCTCCGTGGCTCCGCTGGAGCGCTCCTCGGTGGCGAGTGGTGAATCGTCGGCAAGCAAGGCATCCGAAAGCTCTGCATCCGCCTCGGCCGAGCGAACGCCAGGCGAGGAGCCGGAAGACCGTGGTGCGCGCGAGATCTCCGAAATCCCAACGCCCGCGCCCGCGCAAGGCCCGGACCAGGACTTCCTGGCTGCAGTGGCTGAGAAAGGTGTGAACATCGACGGCGTAGAAGACCAACTGGTGGGGGCTGCGCAAGCTTCCTGCCAGGGCGATGCCGTCACCGTGCCGGCTGTGGCCGGGCAGCTCATCGAGCAGGGTCGCACGGAACTCAGCCACGAGGACGTCGTCCAGCTCATCACCGAGCAGGGCAACAAGCTCTGCGCTCAGTAATGTGGCAGGGATTTTCCAGCCAATCCCGCGCCTTGTCAAGGTAGAAATTTCTTCATGCGTAAAACACTCACCGTCCTTGCCGTCGTTGTTCTCCTAGCCGTGATTGGCGGGGGAGCGGTCCACTTTCTCAATACCAATGAGGAAGGAGAGCAAGGGAACCTGGCGGAGCCCGCCCCCTCCCAGGAGGAGGGGGACGCGAGCCCCGAGCAACCGGACTGGTGCCCGCGCGTGGAGTTTATCTCCGCTCCGGGAACGTGGGAATCCGCTGCGGACGATGATCCCATTAACCCAGGCGCGAACCCGAACTCCTTCATGCTGTCGATTACGAATCCTCTGAAGGAGGCCTACGTCCCCGAGGACGTCAAGGTGTGGACGCTGCCGTACACCGCGCAGTTTAAGAACATCAACGCGCAGCACGAGATGAGCTACGACGATTCCCGCAATGAGGGCACCTCGCGCCTAGAGGGCGAGTTGACCTACATGCACGAGACCTGCCCGAACACGAAATTCATCCTGAGCGGGTTTTCGCAGGGAGCGGTCATCGCGGGTGATGTGGCGGACCGGATTGGCGGCGGTAACGGTCCCGTGCCCGCAGAAAGCGTGGCGGGCGTAGCTCTCATTGCGGATGGGCGGCGCCAGGATGGCGTGGGCATTAACCCGGGCGCGCACGTCGGCGGTGTGGGCGCGGAGATTGCCCTGCAGCCGGTCTCGACGTTGATTCAGGGTATCGTCCCGGGTGCCACGATGCGCGGTGAGCGCGCCAATGGCTTCGGGGCGCTGGCGGACCGCACCTTCCAAATCTGTGCGCCGAATGACTCGATTTGTGATGCCCCGCTGGATGTCAGCAACGGGCTCGAACGCGCGCGTGATCTCATCGACGCCAACGGTGTTCATGCACTGTATGCCTACAATCCGGACGTCATCGAAGGCACCACGGCCAATCAGTGGGTCACGCAGTGGGCGAAGGACACCATCGACGCGCAGTAGTGCTTGGCGACGCCCCCGCACCCCACCTCCACCGCGTGCCATGTAACGCTCGGCACATCTCTTCTGATATTTTCAATGTCAAAAGTACGTGAAGTAGGGGTGCGTGCCCCTCTCAACCCTACGAAGGAGCTTTCCCACATGGACCTGAAAGCCTTGATCGGCCAGTTCTTCGACGAGAAGGGCAACATTGCCCTACCGCCTCACCTCACATTGGCGGGGCTCGCTGAACACGTCTATGCCGCGGAGCAGCAGGCGGGAATCCCGGATCGCCCGGTCATGCGCCAGTGGGTCTATACCGATAACCCGGAGGGCACCCCGCGCGATATCACCCGCTCCCAGGTCAATACCCGCATCAAGGCGGTAGCAGCACGCCTGCAGCAGGTGGGCAAGATGGGGGACCGCGTGGCCATCCTGGCGGGCAACTCTCCCGAGTACATCTTTGGTTTCTTGGGCGCGATGTACGCGGGCATGACGCCGCTTCCGCTCTACGATCCGAACGAGCCCGGCCACACCGATCACCTGCGGGCAGTCTTCGGCGATGCCAACCCGTCGATCGTGCTGACCAACAACATTTCAGCTGCGGCTAACCGAGCTTATTTCGCGGACCGCCCGGCGGCTGAGCGCCCGCGCATCATCTCCATCGACTCTCTGCCGGATTCCTTGGCGCAGAGCTGGGTGAACCCGCTGGAGACAGAGGAGGGGAAGGCCGCGCTTGCTGCGCTGCAGACCGCGCCGGTGGACCACCCGGCCTTCCTGCAGTACACCTCCGGCTCCACCCGCACCCCAGCGGGTGTGCTGCTGACCAATCGCAACATCATGACCAATGTGTTGCAGATCTTCACCGCGGTGCAGATCAAGATGCCGGCGCGCGTGGTGTCCTGGCTACCGATGCACCACGATATGGGCATCATCCTGGCAACCTTCGTGACTATCTTGGGCCTCAACCTGGAAATCATGACGCCGCGTGACTTCGTGCAGCAGCCCAAGCGCTGGATTGACCAGCTCAAGCGCCAGCCCATCGATGAGCAGCTGCAGGGAACCTATGCCGTGGTTCCCAACTTCGCCCTCGAGCTCGCCGCGCGCTACGGCGCCCCGGCGGAAGGTGAGACGCTGGACTTCAGCAACGTTGATGGCATCGTGATCGGCTCGGAGCCGGTCACGGAGTCCGCGGTGAATTCCTTCTGGGAGACCTTCGGTAAGGAAGAGTACAACCTGCGTCGCGATACCCTCCGCCCCTCCTACGGCATGGCAGAGGCCTCCCTGATCGTCACCACCCCGCAGACACCCGAGCGCCCGATTATTTCCCACTTCGACCGCGAGCGCTTGGCCGAGGGCGAGGCGGTCATCGTGGAGAAGTCCGCGGACTCCGTGGCCTATGCCTCCTGTGGCCAGAGCGTCGTGGCCCAGCACCTGACCATTGTGGACCCGGAGACCAAGGCCGAGCTGCCGAATGGCCGCGTGGGCGAAATCTGGCTCCACGGTGATAACCGCGCGGCTGGCTACCTGGACCGTACGGAGGAAACCACCTCGACCTTCCATAACACGCTGGGGGAGCGCCTGGCCGAGGGCTCCCGCGTGCCGAATGCCCCGGAGGACAACAACTGGTTGGCCACCGGTGACCTGGCGGCAATCGTGGATAACCAGCTCTACATCACTGGCCGCCTCAAGGACCTCATCGTGGTGGCTGGCCGCAACCACTACCCGCAGGACATCGAAGGCACCGTGCAGGAGGCCTCGGGCCACGTACGTGCGGATTCCATCGCGGCCTTCTCCGTGGAGGGTGGTAGCACCGAGGAACTCGTGCTGCTCATTGAGCGCGCCGACGGCGCCAACCCAGCCGATGACGCCGCCGCGTCCGAAGCCATCCGCTCCGCAGTCTCCGCGCACCACGGCGTGACGCCGGCCGTCATCCAGTGGTTCAACGCTAATGAGATCAAGCGCACCTCCTCGGGCAAGATTGCCCGCCGCGTGGCGAAGAAGAGCTACCTCGCTTCCTAAAACCCACGCCGTTCAACCCCCGTTCCCGCGCTACTGCGGGGCGGGGGTTGCCGCTGCCTGTGGGTATGTCGGTTATGAAACCCAAGTTAACAAAGTGGGATAATCGTCCGATAGCCCCTATATACGCATCGATGTGCGCGCTTTTGTGCTGCGCAAAATCGACCGCACATTTAGTTAGTTTTAGTCCGCGTAAGAAAGCTAGAGATTTATGACCGTTGAAGAGCTTCGTGGCTGGCTGCGCACCTGGGTTGCGCAGACCACCGGCCTATCAGCTGAGGAAATCACGGACACCAAACCGTTGGAGAATTTCGGGCTGTCCTCGCGTGACGCAGTCGTCCTCTCCGGCGAGTTAGAAAACCTCCTCGGGATTAAGCTCGAGCCCACCGTGGCCTACGAGTACCCCACCATTGCGCAGCTGGCCGAGCGCCTTGTCAACGGCGCGGCCGGCACCTTGGCAGAAAGCGCGCCGCGTGAGGCTTCGCCGCGTTCTGCTTCCCTCGCGGGCGGGGATATCGCCGTCATCGGCTATGCCGGCCGTTTCCCGGGAGCCAAGAACGTCGACGAGTTCTGGACCATGCTCGTCGAGGGCCGCGCGGGCACCGGCCCGTTGCCCGTCGGGCGCTGGTCGGAGTACTCCTCCGACCCAATTACCAGCGAGAAGATGGAGCAGCAAAACACCGACGGCGGCTACATCGAGGACATCGCCTCCTTCGACGCCGAGTTCTTTGGCCTCTCCCCGCTGGAGGCAGCCAACATGGACCCGCAGCAGCGCATTCTCCTAGAGGTGGCGTGGGAAGCTCTCGAGGATGCCGGGGTGCCCGCCAACCAGCTGCGCGGCACCGCCACCGGTGTCTACATGGGCTCCACCAACAATGACTACGGCATGCTGATTACCGCCGACCCGGCGGAGATGCACCCTTATGCCATGACGGGTACGTCCTCAGCGATCGTGGCTAACCGCCTTTCCTACGCCTTCGACCTGCGCGGCCCTTCCCTCAACGTGGATACCGCGTGCTCGGCTTCCCTCGTCGCGGTCAACCAGGCGGTGAAGGATCTGCGCGTGGGTGCGGCCGATACGGCCCTCGCCGGCGGCGTGAACATCCTGGCCTCGCCGCACGCCTCCATCGGCTTTAGTGAGCTGGGTGTCACCTCGCCCACCAGCGCCATCCACGCCTTTTCCGATGATGCCGATGGCATCGTCCGCGCGGATGCGGCGGGCGTGCTCGTGCTCAAGCGCTTGGAGGACGCCGAGCGCGACGGCGACACCATCCACGCCGTCATCAAGGGCTCCGCGGTCAACTCTGACGGCCACTCCAACGGCCTGACCGCCCCCAACCCAGACGCGCAGGTCGACGTCCTCGAGCGCGCCTACGCCGACGCCGGCATCCGCCCGCAGGACGTGGACTACGTCGAGGCCCACGGCACCGGCACCATTCTCGGTGACCCCATTGAAGCCACCGCGCTCGGCCGCGTGTTGGGCCCGGGCCGCCAGGCCGCCAACCCGACCCTGCTGGGCTCCGCCAAGACCAACATCGGCCACTCCGAGTCCGCCGCTGGCGTCGTGGGCCTCATCAAGGTCATCGAAGGCATGCGCCACGGCGTCATCCCACCAAACATCAACTACGTGGGCCCCAACCGCTATATCGACTTTGACGCAGAGCACCTCGAAGTGGTCGAGGATCCACGCGAGTGGCCTGAATACTCCGGCCAGAAAATCGCCGGTGTTTCCGGCTTTGGTTTCGGCGGCACCAATGCACACGTCGTTCTTACGGATTACCGCGGGCTGACCCACCAGGATGCCCCGCAGGTCGCCATCGGCGAGGGCCAGCCAGTAGCCCTGCCGGTCTCCGGTTTGCTGCCATCCCGCCGCGCCGCGGCAGCGGCTCACCTGGCGGACTACATCGAAGCGGAGAACCCGAACCTGCTCTCCCTGGCCCGCACCCTCGCGCGCCGCAACCATGGGCGTTCGCGTGCGGTAGTAACGGCGTCGTCAAGCGAGGAAGCTGTCAAGCGCCTGCGTCAGGTCTCCGAGGGGACCGTCTCCGTCGGGATCGCCGCGGCGGATTCCCCGACGGTGCACGGACCAGTCTTCATGTACTCCGGTTTCGGCTCCCAGCACCGCAAGATGGCCAAGGACATGATCGAGATCTCGCCGCTGTTCAAGGAGCGCTTGGAGGAGCTTGACGCCATCGTCCAGCGCGAATCCGGCTGGTCCATCCTGGAGCTGGTGCACGACGACGCCCAGACCTACAACACCGAAACCGCGCAGGTAGCCATCACCGCCATCCAGATCGCGCTGACGGACCTGCTCGCCACCTTCGGCGTGCGCCCGGCCGGCGTTATCGGCATGTCCATGGGTGAAATCGGCGCGGCCTACGCTGCGGGCGGAATCACGGCGGCCGACGCCATGCTCATCGCCTGCCACCGCGCGCGCCTCATGGGCGAGGGCGAGGCTTCGCTGCCGGAGGACCAGCAGGGTGCCATGGCCGTCGTCGAGCTTTCCGCCGAGGAGATTGACGCCCTGCCGGGTTCCATCGAGCCTGCCGTGTACACCGGCCCGGGCATGACCACCGTGGGCGGCCCGCGTGAGGAGGTCCTCGCGCTGGTGGAGCGCCTCGAGGGCGAGGGCAAGTTCGCCCGCGCGCTCAATGTCAAGGGTGCTGGCCACACCTCCGCCGTTGACCCGCTCCTGGGTGAGCTCTATGCAGAAATCGCTGGCATCGAGACCCGCCCGCTGCACACGACGCTCTTCTCCTCCGTGGACCGCGGCAAGGTCTACCGCCCCGGTGCGGTGCTGCACGATGAGGACTACTGGATCCGCATGACCCGCAAGCCCGTCTACCTGCAGGAGGCGGCGGAAGCGGCGTTCGCGGCCGGCCACATGCAGATCGTGGAGATTTCCCCGAACCCGATTGCGCTGATGGGCCTGATGTCCACCGCTTTTGCCGCGGGCAAGGCGGATGCGCAGCTGCTCTACAGCCTGAAGCGCAAGGTGGAGCCCACCGAGTCACTTCTGGACCTGCTGGGCAAGCTCTACGTTGCTGGAACGCCGGTGGATTACACCAAGGTCTTTGGCTCCGGCGCGCTTGTCGACGCCCCCCATACCCACTTCCGCCGCCAACGTTTTTGGACCAATGCTCGTCCGTCTTCTGGTGTGTCCGGTCTGCCGGGTGCGCGCGTGAGCTTGCCGGAGGGCGCGGTAGCGTTCTCCACGAACGCCGACCAGGCGCCGAGCGCGCTGGCCATCCTGGAGGCTGCCGCCGAGGCCGTGACCCCGGGCGCCCATATCGCGGCGAGCGAGGAGCACCTGGATCTGCCCGCGAAGGGTGAGGTCACCACGATTGTTCGCCGCACGCTGGGCGGGCTGTCCGTGGCGGTGCACTTCGTGGACGGAGCGACGACCAAGCTCGTTGCGGAAGGTTTTGCCTCGACCCTCAACCTTGCCGAACCCACCCCGACGGCCGAGCCGAGCCTGCCGCAGGCCGTGACCGCGCCGCAGTTTGCTGACCCTGACGTTGGCGTCGACGCGGTGCGCTGGGACCCGGAGAAGGAAAGCGTGGAGGAGCGCTTGGCGCTCATCGTGTCGGAGTCCATGGGCTACGACGTCTCTGACCTCCCGCGCGAGCTGCCGCTTATTGACCTGGGCCTGGATTCGCTCATGGGCATGCGCATCAAGAACCGGGTGGAGAATGACTTCCAGATTCCGCCGCTGCAGGTGCAGGCGCTTCGCGACGCCTCTCTGGCCGACGTCATCACCATGGTCGAGGAGGCCGTGTCCGAGCAGCCCGATGCCGCAACCGCAAGCGCCGACGCACCCTCCGCGCTCACCGAGAGCGACGACACCACTCCAGACGCCTCCGCGGTGAGCGCGAAGGGCGGCGAAGGCGTCGGCGTCGCACCGCGCGATGCCTCCGAGCGCATGGTCTTCGGTACCTGGGCCACCTTCACGGGCAAGGCCGCGGCCGGCGTGACCTCTGCGCTGCCGCAGGTCAGCGATGAGGTCGCCGCAAAGATTGCCGAGCGCCTCACCGAGCGCGCCGGCATCGAGGTCACCGCACAGCAGGTCCAGGAAGCCGAAGCCCTGGAGAATTTGGCAGACCTGGTCCGCGAGGGCCTGGAGACCGAGGTCGAAGGCAATATCCGCGTGCTGCGCGAGGCCGATGGCCCGGCCGTCTTCATGTTCCACCCGGCCGGCGGCACCACCGTGGTCTACCAGCCGCTGACCCGCCGCTTGCCTGCCGACGTCGCCGTCTACGGCGTGGAGCGCATCGAGGGCAGCCTGGAGGATCGCGCCGCCGCCTATATCGAGGACATCCTGCACTACGCGCGCGGGCGCAAGGTCGTGCTCGGCGGCTGGTCCTTCGGCGGAGCGCTAGCCTACGAGGTGGCCTACCAGCTGCAGGAGCGTCAAGCTCGCGGCGAGGATACTGCTGAGGTTGCCTTTATCGCTCTGCTGGATACCACCCAGCCGGCTAACCCAGCGCCGAAGACACTGGAGGAAACCAAGGCCCGCTGGGGGCGCTACGCCGCCTTCGCCAAGAAGACCTATGGCCTCGACTTCGAGCCGCCCTACGAGATGCTGGAGACCGTGGGCGAGGATGCACTCATGGCCATGCTCGCGGAATTCCTTAGCTCCACCGACGCCTCTGAGCACGGCCTGTCCGCCGGCGTGCTAGAGCACCAGCGCGCATCCTTCGTGGATAACCAGATTCTGGGCTCGCTGGATATGGGACGGTGGGCGTCGGTAAGCGTGCCCGTCATCCTCTTCCGCTCCGAGCGCATGCATGACGGCGCCATCGAGCTCGAGCCTGCCTATGCGGAGATTAACCCGGACGGTGGCTGGGGCGTTATCGTGAAGGATCTGGAGATTGTGCAGCTGCCGGGCGACCACCTGGCGGTTCCCGACGAGCCCGCAATCGGTATCGTGGGCAAGCACATGGAGGAATGGATCGAGGAGAAGATTCGGAAGTGACTAGCACCGCTGACAAGCTAGCGGACCTACGCGAGCGCCTCGAACGCGCCCAGGATCCCGGCAGTGAACGCTCCCGGGCGCGCCGCGACGAGGCTGGGCGTTCGACTCCGCGCCAACGCATCGCCGCGCTTCTCGACGAAGGCTCCTTCGTCGAAACCGGCGCCCTGGGCAAGACCCCCGGTGACCCGGATGCGATTTACTCCGACGGCGTGGTCACTGGTCACGGCCGCATCAATGGCCGCCCGGTGTGTATCTACGCGCACGATAAGACCGTGTATGGCGGTTCCGTGGGCGTGACCTTTGGTAAGAAGGTCACCGACATCATGGATTTGGCCATCAAGATTGGCTGCCCGGTTATCGGTATCCAGGATTCCGGTGGTGCGCGCATCCAGGACGCGGTGACGTCTCTGGCCATGTACTCCGAGATTGCCCGCCGCCAGCTGCCGCTATCTGGCCGTAGCCCGCAGATTTCCATCATGATGGGTAAGTCCGCTGGTGGTGCGGTGTATGCGCCGGTGACCACGGACTTCATCATCGCCGTCGATGGTGAGGCGGAAATGTACGTGACGGGCCCGAACGTGATCAAGGAGGTCACGGGCGAGGAAATTTCCTCCCACGACTTGGGCTCCGCGCGCCAGCAGGAGCTCAACGGCAACGTGTCTGTCGTGGTGCCCTCGGAGGATGAGGCCTTTGACTTGGTCCGCGACCTGCTGGATCATTTGCCTCTGACCTGCTTCGACGAATCCCCGGTCTTCGATGCGCCTTCTGATGAGGAGGTAGCCCAGGACACCGAGCTGGATTCCTTCATGCCGGATGATACGAACGCCGGCTACGACATGATGGACCTGCTCACGCAGCTTGGCGACGATGACGATCTCATCGAAATTCAGGAAAACTACGCCCCCAACGTCATCACTGCCTTTGGTCGCATTGATGGCAAGGCCGTGGGTTTTGTGGCCAATAACCCGATGCATTCAGCGGGTTGTATCGATGCGGATGCCGCCGATAAGGGCGCGCGCTTTATCCGTATTTGCGATGCCTACAACATCCCGCTGGTCTTTGTGGTGGATACGCCGGGTTACCTGCCGGGCGTGGACCAGGAGAAGGCGGGCTTGATTCACCGCGGCGCGAAGTTTGCGTTTGCCGTGGTGGAGGCCACCGTGCCGAAGGTCTCGCTCATCGTGCGCAAGGCTTATGGCGGCGCGTATGCCGTGATGGGCTCGAAGAACCTGACCGGTGATATCAACCTGGCGTGGCCGACGGCCCAGATCGCCGTGATGGGCTCGGCCGCCGCCGTGGTCATGATTGCGGGCAAGCAGCTCGAGGCCGCCGAGACCCCAGAGCAACGCGCGATGACGAAGAAGATGTTCATGGACTTCTACGACGAGACCATGACCGCACCCTATGTCGCCGCGGAGCGCGGATACCTCGATGGCATGATTAAGCCCTCCGAGTCGCGCTTGGCCCTGCGCCGCGCGCTGCGCCAGCTTGCCGATAAGCAAGAGAAGGACCTGCCCAAGAAGCACACCATCTCCCCGCTCTAGCGTCCTGGGGGTTAACTGCCTCGTGTTAGCTGCTCCCGGGATGCATGCTCACTGGGCGACCTAAGCCTCCGCCGCGCGCCCCAGGCACGGGGCGTAACGTTTGGGACCGTTTCGTACGATAGGCATAAAGTCTAGGAATTCAATCAAAGGAGAACCCCAATGCTTTCTAGCGCCCTTGACCTCGGTGGCGACATCATCAATCTCGTCATCATGCTGCTCAACCAGGCAGGCGTGAACGTTGGCGCCCTGAGCTCGAAGTAAGCCAGCGCTTCTAGCCCCTCCTTGTGGAGGGGCTTTTTAATCCCAGACCGGGCTGGGGATGGGGATTGGTGGAGCGCCGTCGGGAGGCAGCCATGCCATGCGGCCCTCAACTCGGTCGATGCGCCCGCGATATGTGGGTCGGGCGGGGTCATCGTCATTGATGGCGTTGTGATATTTACATAGCGGCACGAGGTTGTCGAGGTTGGTCGGTCCGCCATCCTGCCAGCGCCTTATATGGTGCATCTGGCACTCCGCGGCTGGTCGTGTGCAGCCGAGCCAGGCGCACGTCGGATGCTCTGCACCGAGCAAAAGCCGCTGTTTATCGTTGGCAAAACGGCTCCCGTAATACAGATTCACCGGCCCCTCGACCGGGTGGAAGAGCGAGACAAAGCCCCGAGCGGCAAACTGCGTGCGGAGAAATTCAGCGCCGGTCATGGTGCCGCCGTCAGTTGCTTGCAGAATAATATCGTCGCCCTCACCGCGCACAATCTTGTCCAGCTGTTCTAGTCGCACAATCACGTGCGCATGCAAGGCTGGCTTTGGTGCGCCGCCGCCGGAAAAGACTTCGTGGACGGCCTTCAGCAGGTCGTCGGAGGTGGCCTTAAGCGTGCCCACCAGATTGGCAATCGCGCGCGGACGGTCCGTGATGATGAGTTTGTGCATGCCTCCCGCACCACGCCGCACGCGGACGCCGGGGCTAGGCTCGGGTTTAAGTTCCGAGAGTCTTAGCTTCGCCACGCGCGCAATCTCGCCCTCGGGGGTCGAGCACAATTCCACTCGCAGATCCCAAGCTTGGCGTGAGTTTTTGACGCGTGCCACATGACGCTCAATCTGCAGCAGCGTATCCAGCGCATGGTCCGTCTCCCGCGCACGGCGCTGCTTGGCAGTGAAAGCAGTCTGGCCAAAATAAACGCGGTGAAGGCCTTCGAGCTGCCGCGCCATGCGTGGTGTCGCCCCCAGCGCGAGCATCTCCTCGCGCGTGTGGCCTGCGCACAAGGACACGACGTGCATGCCGCGAGCGAGTGCCCCGAGTAAGTCCCCCAACTTCATGGCTCACACCCTAAACCGGTCTGAAGTGCCCCGCAACCGGAGCGCTAAACTCCCAGCTCAAACACCCGAACGTAAGGGGTGAATGTACCATTTCGACTGGGAGTTAGTTGTGACGCGTTGGACTCCGGCGGAAGTTAAGGATGAAAGCAGGCCCCCGGCGTCGTGTAGGACGAATTGGCAGTTCAAGCACAAACCTTAGGCGCGGGAGCGGGACGCAAAAGCCGCGATGGCTCGCCAGCCAAAGAAGAACAGCGCGGACATCACGGTGGCCACGATGAGGAAGGACCAGTGCGGCAGGCGCCCGTTGACCAGCATCCACAAAGCCATGCCGCCGATGACGGCGCTCAGCCACACGACGGCGCCCTCCTTCCACAAGCCGCTCAGCTTCGTGGCCATGATGATGACCCAGCCGACGAGCGCGCCCACGGTCCACGGCCAGAAGGCATCAACCCAGGAGCTAAAACTCAGGCCACCATGCGCCAGGCGGGCGAGGATGGCGAAGAGTACGAGAGCGAGGACGTCGATAAGCGGGGCAACGCGCATTTAGGATTCCTTCCGGTTCAACGCCGCGTAAGAAAAGCCATCGCGGGCGTAGTGGGCGAAGTAGATGACCCATCCAATGATAGTGATGAGCGCAAAGGAAATAAGCCGGTAGATGATGGCCGCAGAGGTGGCGTGCACCACGGTCAGGCCTGTCGCCACCAGAGGGGTGATGAGCGCGGCCTCCACCGTGCCCACACCACCCGGGGTGACCTGCGCGGACCCAGCCAGCTTCGCAGCCAGGAAGGCCAGGGCCACACCGGCTAGTGTGGTGTCGTCAGCACCGGCGCGCAGCCACGGGATCTCCCCGGTTACCGCCCACACGGAAGCCCATAGCGCGGCCATATCGGCCAGGCGGTGAACCAGCGACGCCCCGGCAACTACAACAAAGGGGCCGCGCGAAAGGTGGACCTCGCCCAGGTTGCGGACTTCTTGGATCGCGCGGTCCCGCTTCGGGCCGGGCCGCAGCTTGCGCAGCCAGCGCTCAAGGGTCACCGGGTGCGAGGTCAGCCAGAAGATGCCGCCGAGTGCCGCGAGCATGAGGGCGATGGTCGTGATCAGCGAACCCAAAGCCATATCTGCGTTGAGGAAAAACACCCCGCCCAGGCCAATGAGCGCGAGGAACATCGAGCTAATGATCGAGGACAAAAACAGGAAGTAGCTGCACAGCGCCACCGACGCGCCCCAGCGGCGCTGCACCTGGAAGGTGAGCAAAGCCGAAAAGGCAGGGCCCGCAGGCAGAGTCGTGGACCAGGCATTGGAGGCCAGCGTGATGGCGTAGGTCTCGCGCAGCGGCACCTCAACGCCGCCGGCACCGATGAGCCGCTTCATTACCTCCGCCATACCCGCGATGGACAGCAGCGCGAAGAACACCACCAGCACGACGGGGAAAGGTTCGGCGTGGCGCAGGCGGCGCAATCCCTCGGAGATGAAGTCCAGCTGGTCGCGGAAGAACCACGCCAGCGCGGCCAGAATCAGCAGGGAGATTATCCAGGTCAGCCAGTTCTTCTTCATCGACCATCCGTGGAATTGAGGCGCTTGACCAGCTCAGAGAAGGGGATGAGCTCCTCGTCAGTATCGGCACTGCGGTTCCCGCGTACGGCGGCTTCGTTCGCGGCGCTTGCCGACGCCCCCTCCACCTCGACCTGTTCAGCCGGAGTCACGGGGGAGTAGTGCGGTTCTGCCTGCTCGGTGGACCCAGTCGAAGAACGCGGATCGTCCCGCTCGCTAGTAACGGCGGGGGACGGCGCAGCCTGTTCAGTCGGTGCGGCCTCTTCGTTGTTCAGTACTGGGGCGGTGGGCGCCGGCTTGGCAGCCGGGGAGTTCTCGCCGCCGAGGCGATGGGTCAGGCGCGTGAGGAAGCGCGGGGCCCACCAGTTGTCCTCGCGCAGCAGGTGCATGACGGCGGGGACGAGGAGCATGCGGACGATGGTGGCGTCGATAAGCAATGCGAAAATCATGCCGAAGGCGATGTATTTCATCATCACGATGTCGGAGAAGCCAAAGGCTCCCGCGACCACAATCATGATGAGCGCGGCCGCCGTGATGATGCCGCCGGTGTGCGCGGTACCCGCCGCGATGGCCTCGTCCGTGGAAGCGCCCCGGCGGCGGGCTTCTACCATGCGCGAGACTAGGAAGACCTCGTAGTCCGTGGACAGGCCAAAGACGATGGCGATGATGAGCACCAGAATCGGGCTCATCAGCGGGCCGGCGGTGAAGTTGAGCAGGCCGGAGCCGAGGCCATCGACGAACATGAGCGTCAAGATGCCCAGCGTGGCACCCAGCGAGAGCAGCGTCATGATGATGGCCTTCAGCGGCAGGATGAAGGAGCCGAAGACCAGCGCCATGAGGAGGAAGGTGGCCAGCACCACGTAGAGGGCCATCCAAGGGAGGGTCTCAAAGAGCGCGTCGAGGGACTCGACCTCCATGGCCGGAGTGCCGCCGACATACAGCTCCACGCCCTCCGGCGCCTCGATGTTTTCGAGCTCGTGGACGATGCATGCGTAGTCCTCGCGGTCTTGGATGCCGGTGCCGAGGACGGTGGTGCCGTCGACGGTCGCGGTCTTCGGGCCCATCGGCTCGGTAAGGCCCTGGATGGAGCGGGCTTGCATGACGACGTCGACAAGCTGCTCATTGGTCGCGTTCTTCACCACGAGCTTGACCGGCTCGGTGCGGAAGGAGGGAAATTGCTCGTTGAACTGGTCCTGCGCTACGCGCGCGTCCTGGTTGGGTGGCAGGTAGGTCTCATTGATGCCGCCGAATTTCACGCCCAGCACCGGCAAGGTCAGCGCGATGAGCAGCGCGCAGATGGCGGTGGTCATCACACCCGCGCGGCCCATGGCCCAGCGCGGCATCCGGTACCACCACGTGTCCTCGATGCGGCGCCCGCGCCGCGAGGTCTTGCGCACGGTCCACTTATCGATGTTGGGGCCCAGCATGCCAAATAGCGATGGCAGCACCGTCACCGACAGCAGAGCGGCCAGGCCGACGGCGGAGATGGAGCCGTAGGCCACGGATTTGAGGAAGGCCTGCGGGAAGAGGAAAAGCCCGGAGAGGGATACGGCCACCATGGCGGCGGAGAAGACCACGGTTTGGCCGGCAGTAGCGGTGGTGATCGCCACGGCCTCCTTGGTATCGCGTCCCTTGTCCAGCTCCTCACGGAAGCGGGAGACCATGAACAGGCCATAGTCGATGGCCAGGCCCAGTCCCAGCAGTGTGACGACGGCCTGCGCGAACACGTTGACCTGCTGGAAGCCAGCCAGGATGGAAAGAATGCCTAGTGAGCCCAGGATGGACAGCCCGCCCACGACGAGCGGCATGAACGCCGCCACGACGGAGCCGAAGACCACGAGGAGCAGCAGGCCGACGAGCGGCAGGGCGGCCTTCTCCGCGCGGGAGATGTCCTTGGCCATGCCCTCATCCAGCGCGTCGGCCACGGCGGTGGCACCCGCGACCTGCACGGGCAGCCCACTGGAGTGCAGAGAATCCTCAATGGTGCGGAAGTCCTTGAGGGTCTGCTCGCCGTCACCTTTGAGCCCGATGGCGGCGAAGGCCGTGGAGTGGTCCTGCGTGATGAGGTTCGGGTTGCGCTTATCGAAGTAGCTGGTAACGGAGTCAATCTGTTCCGGATGCTGAGCCTTGAGGTCATCCAGAAAGGCCTTGGCCTCGGTGGCGTGGGTTTCGGGGTCGTCGAAAAGCAGGATGACGTCGCCGGAATTATCGCGGCCGAAGGTCTCCAGCTCGATCTGTGCCGCGCTTGTCGACGCCGCCCCCGGGTCCTCCCAGCCCTCCTGACTCATGCGCTCCTCGAGGCGGGTGCCGAAGCCGAAGAAGAGGCCAAGGATGAGACCCACGATGATGAGCGGGATGACCTTGCGGTGGGCATAGGAAAAACGGCCCCAGGAATAAAACATGCGGCTCCTAACTGTGCTCGGGCGCGCGTTCCGGAAGCAGCGCGGACAGCGGGCGGAAAGGCTGCAGCCAGGCGCCGCCTGGAGGCAGGTTGTCCAGGTTAACGCGGGGCAGCGGTTCGCGGAAGACGCCGTCGATGTCTTCGAGGTCGACGAATTCGATGTCGGGGTGGGTCAGCGCCCAGGAGGCGTGCTCGTGGAAGCCGAGCACACAGGTGGGCAGACCGGAAGCAGAGAGCTGCTCCAGCAGGTGCTGGAAGTTCTGGCCGTCAGCAGAGGCCACGATGACACCGGAGAGGTTCTCGCGGTTGGCCTTGATGTACTCGACCATGTCGGGGTCGACATCATCGTCCTCGTGGAGCTTTGGCTTGGCAAAGACGGCGAAGCCGACGTTGCGGATAGCCTCGACCCAGGGGCGGATGACGTCGGCGCCGCCGGGAGTGACGTTGGTGAAGACCGCGGCCTCGGGGGTGGCGTCGTTGTCAAAGGCCAGCTCCACCAGCCAGCGGCCGATGGCATCAAAACGCGGGCGGTAGGCGGCGGTGGGGCGCCCGCCGAGGATGGCGCCAAGCCCCATGTCCATGTTGGGCGCATCCCACACCAGAAGGTAGGTGCCGGCCATTACTTCTTCTCCCAGAGATACTCGGTGATGACGTGTTCCTTATCCAGGCCCTTGCCCTCAAACTTGGTGATGACCTGGCGGTCCGTCAGGATGGGGCATTCCGGCCAGGGCCAGCCCTTGTAATCGAGGGAGGGCTCGACCTCTACGAGCTCGTCGATCCACTCGGCGTAGCCGGCGTGGTCGGTGGCCACGTGGAGCACGCCGCCGGGTTTCAGGCGGGAGGCGAAGAGGTTGAGGGTGCCGGATTGGATGATGCGGCGCTTGTGGTGGCGGGCCTTGGGCCACGGGTCCGGGAAGAAGATACGGATGCCGTCGAGGGATTCGGGCGCAAACATGCGCATGAGAACTTCGATGCCATCGCCGCGGACCATGCGGATGTTCTCAATATCGTTGCGGACAATGGAGCCCAGCAGCTTGGCTAGGCCTGGCTTGTAAAGCTCGACGGCAACAATGTTGGTGTCCTTTTCCAACGGGGCCATCGCAGCAGTGGAGGTTCCGGTGCCGGAGCCGATTTCCACGATGGTCTTGGCGCCCTCGCGGTTGAACCAGGCGGGGATGTCGAGGGGTTCGTCGGCAAGCAGGCGTCCCAACTGAGGCCAGTGCTCCTCGAAGAGGGCGTTCTGGTTGTCGGTGAGGGTGCCGCGACGGAAGGTCACGTTGCCGAGGCGTGGGTAGTCCAAATCATTGTTGAACTCGGCGTTGAAATCCGTCTGGAGGCCGCGGCCATGAGGCATCTGCGCGGCGGGATTCTGGGAGGAGTCTGCACTATTCATCAGTTGACATTGTTCCCTTAAGCAGGGGTGAGGGGCAACGTGCCGCGCCGTGGAGGGTGGAGGGGCGCCTCGGTGGAGGACACACAGGACGCCGTGGGGGTAGCAGGACGGGCGTACGGGATAGGCGAACCAAAGAATCTACACCCCCGTACGGGGGCATAATCCTCCGTGGGGTGCCATATTTCACACTCGACTGTCCTCGGCATAGTCGGCGTGAACTGGGTGGATATAACCAGGGTGGCCTGCATTACACGTTGTGTTATCACCAGTATCCGTACTCTGGTTGGTGAAACGTCGATAGGGCAAACCTTCGGCGATATTGAGCACCCTGGCCATACCGACCACAGGAGAATGTGAGATGACCGCAACTATTAAAGGCCTTGTAGGTGAACTGCCCACGAAGAACGAGAAGCTTATTTCGTGGATCAGTGAGAACGTCGAGCTCTTCCAGCCGGAAGAGGTCGTCTTCGTAGATGGCTCCCAGGAGGAGGCTGACCGCCTCGCCGCCGAGCTAGTGGAAAAGGGCACCCTGATTAAGCTCAACGAGGAGAAGCGCCCGAACTCTTACCTGGCTCGCTCGAACCCGTCGGATGTCGCCCGCGTGGAGTCCCGCACCTTCATCTGCACCGAGACTGAGGAGGATGCAGGCCCGACCAATAACTGGGCCCCGCCGGCAGCCATGAAGGAAGAGATGACCGAGGCCTTCCGCGGTTCCATGAAGGGCCGCACCATGTACGTGGTGCCTTTCTGCATGGGCCCCATCAGCGACCCGGACCCCAAACTCGGCGTGCAGCTCACCGACTCGGCTTATGTCGTGCTCTCCATGCGCATTATGACCCGCATGGGCCAGCAGGCTCTGGACAAGATTGGTGAGAACGGCGATTTTGTCCACGCCCTGCACTCCGTTGGTGCTCCGCTGGAGCCGGGCCAGGAGGATGTTGCGTGGCCGTGCAATGACAAGAAGTACATCACGCAGTTCCCGGCAACCAAGGAGATTTGGTCCTACGGTTCCGGCTACGGCGGAAACGCCATCCTGGCCAAGAAGTGCTACGCGCTGCGTATCGCTTCCGTCATGGCGAAGGAAGAAGGCTGGATGGCAGAGCACATGCTCATCCTGAAGCTCACCAACCCGGAGGGCAAGAAGTACCACATCGCGGCCGCCTTCCCGTCCGCCTGCGGTAAGACCAACCTGGCCATGATCACCCCGACCATCCCGGGCTGGAAGGCTGAGGTTGTGGGCGATGACATCGCCTGGATGAGGCTGCGCGAGGATGGCCTGTACGCCGTCAACCCGGAGAACGGTTTCTTCGGTGTGGCACCGGGCACCAACTACGACTCCAACCCGATTGCTATGAAGACGATGGAGCCGGGCAACACCCTGTTCACCAACGTCGCGCTGACCGACGACGGCGATGTCTGGTGGGAGGAAATGGGCGAGGCCCCGGAGCACCTCATCGATTGGCACGGCAACGATTGGACCCCGGCTTCCACCACCAAGGCGGCGCACCCGAACTCCCGCTACTGCGTGCCGATCACGCAGTGCCCGTCTGCCGCTCCGGAGTTTGATGACTGGAAGGGCGTCAAGATTGATGCCATCCTTTTCGGCGGCCGCCGCGCAGATACCGTTCCGCTGGTGACCCAGGCCTTCGACTGGAACCACGGCACCATGATCGGCGCCCTGCTCTCCTCTGGCCAGACCGCTGCCGCTGAGGGCAAGGTCGGCGCCCTGCGCCACGACCCGATGGCCATGCTGCCCTTCATGGGCTACAACGCCGGTGACTACCTGCAGCACTGGATCGATATGGGTGAAAAGGGCGGCGACCGCATGCCGGCCATCTTCCTGGTGAACTGGTTCCGCCGCGGTGAGGACCGCCGCTTCCTGTGGCCGGGCTTCGGCGAGAACTCCCGCGTTCTCAAGTGGATTGTGGACCGCATCGAGGGCAACGTCGACGCTGTCGAAACCGTCGTGGGCCACACCGCTCGCCCGGAGGATATCGACCTCACCGGCCTGGACTTCGACATCGAGGACGTCCGCGAGGCACTTGCCGTGAACCCGGCCGATTGGGCTGGCGACATGGAAGACAACAAGGAGTACCTGACCTTCCTGGGCTCCCGCGTTCCGTCTGAGGTGTGGGACCAGTTCTCCGCGCTCAAGCAGCGTGTTGAGTCTGCCAGCTAGTCTTCGCATCTAAAGAATGCTCCCCTGCGGGGGAGCATTCGGCGTTTTACGGGGGGATTAAGCGCGTAGGACGAGGACCAGGTTGGAGGTGAGGAACTCGCGAAGCACCGGCACCTTGGTCACCCACCAGGCCCAGGCAGGGTGGTAGCGCGGAAAGGCTGCGAGGAGCTGCGAGCCTTGCGACGTCACGCCCCGCGCCCAGTCCAGACCTTCGCGTGCGGAAAGCGCGAAGAGCGAGGTGCCGAAGACGTTCTTCGGCGGGTGGCCGTGGCGGCGGATATAGCGGTCGCGGGCGAACTCGCCGCCCACGTAGTGCTCCCACAGGCCGGTCTCGTGCCCGCCGAAAGGTCCCAGCCACACCGTGTAGCTCAAGATCACCAGACCGCCGGGCTTGGTCACGCGCAGCATCTCCTCGCCCATATCCCACGGGTTCGGGATGTGCTCGGCCACGTTGGAGGAATACGTGATGTCGAAAGTGTTATCCGCAAAAGGCAGGCACGTGCCATCGCCGCGCACTGCTTGGGCCACTGAGATGCCGGCGGCGGCCATTTCACCCACGTCCGGCTCCAGCCCCACATAACTGGCACCGCGCTGGGCAAAGGCGGAAGCGAAATAGCCGGGCCCGCCCCCGACGTCGAGCACGCGCGCGCCGGTGAGGGACAAAGAATGATCGCGGGAGAGGGCGTCGACAAGCGCGGCGGTGTCCTCAGCCAGACCGCCATAAAAGATCGCGGGTGCTGTCTGCTCGAAGCGGAAGGAGCGCAGCAGCCGCCAGGAGCGGCGCAGGGTGGCCAAGGCGCGGGTGCGTTTCATAACCCACTAGGCTAAAGCATCGTCATGAAAATCCTTCTTTTATGTTGGCGCGATTCCACCCACCCGCAGGGGGGCGGTTCCGAGCGCTACCTTGAGCGCGTCGGCGAGTACCTCGCTGCCCAAGGCCACGAGGTGGTCTTCCGTACTGCGCGCCACATGAACGCCGCCAAGCGCGAGCGCCGCAACGGCGTGCTCTATTCGCGTGCCGGGGCCAAGTTCAGCGTGTACCCGCGCGCGTTGGTGGCGATGTTGTTCGGGCGCCGCGGTTTCGATGTCGTGGTGGATACCCACAACGGCATCCCGTTCTTTGCGCACCTGGCCACCCGGGCGCCCGTGGTGATCCTGACGCACCACTGCCACCGCGAGCAGTGGCCGGTGGCCGGGCCCGTCCTGGCGCGGCTGGGCTGGTTCCTGGAATCTCGCGTGGTCCCCACGCTGTACCGCGAGAACACGTGGGTGACGGTCTCGGAAGCCTCGAAGCGCGATTTAGAGAAGCTGGGGATTCACGGTGCGCGCATCATTGAAAACGGCGTGGACCCCCTGCCGCAGCACGTGCCCACCCTGGAGCCCGAGGCCGATATCCACCTGGTGACGCTGTCGCGCCTGGTGCCGCACAAGCAGATTGAGCACGCCATGGACACCGTGGCGCGGATTCCGGGGGCGATTCTCGACGTCATCGGTTCCGGCTGGTGGGAATCCCAGCTGCGCGAGTACGCCCGGGCCCACGGGGTGGAAGACCGCGTGCGCTTCCGCGGTCAGGTCACTGAGGACTATAAACATGCGCTCCTCGCGCGCGCCGACGTGCACCTTATGCCCTCCCGCAAAGAAGGCTGGGGTTTGGCAGTCATGGAGGCGGCCCAACATGGGGTTCCCACGGTAGGTTATGCCTTCGGCCTGCAAGACAGCGTTATCGCCGGTGAGACTGGTGTGCTGGTGCAGCGCGAGGAGGAGTTCGCGCAGGCGGTGCGCACGCTTGTCGACGACCCCTCCCTCCGCCACCGTTTAGGCAACGCGGCGCGCGAGTTGGCGGCTACTTTTTCGTGGGAGAAAACCGGCGCGCGCTTCGAAGAGTTGCTAGAAGCGGAAGTGCGCACCAAGCGGCGCTAAGAACCCACGGGGCGGGTGTCGGTTGGGCGTTCGTGGTGACAACGATGCGGCCATCCTCGACGACTGCGCCCACGCCGAACTCTTCTAGCCGGTTGAGGTCGCGGTTGGTCCAGGCTTCGGCGGCCGCGAGGTAGCGCGGCGATGGCTCATCCACTGTCACACCGTCGACGGTGAGCTCGCCGGAGTCGAGCTTGTTCGCGGCCTTGGAGTAGGGGTCGAGGGCGATGCCGCCGTCGACTACGACCATGGCGGGGCGGTCGGCGAAGAAGGTCAGGCGGCCATCGAGCTCTTCGATGAGCTGGTGGTCGATGCCCGTCTCACGCGGCTTCAATACGGCGAGCTCCCGCGGGGCATCGGGGGCTTGGAGCAGGCAGGCACACAGGGCGAGCGCTGCCGGAAGCTGGCGCAGAGACGCGATGCCCGCCACGGCCAGCGGCAGGGCGAGCAAGGTGAGCTTGGAGGAATCGCGCAGCAGGCCCGCGCCGGGCATGCGCTCGATGGCGAACGCGGTAAGCCCGGGTGCCAGCGCGCCGAGGATAGCCAGGCCCATCCCAACCACCGCCAGGGCCGCTAGCGGGCGCAGCTCGCGCCGGGACAGGCGGGCAGCGCCCAAGACGGCGAGGGCGGCAACAGCAAGCCCCGCCACGGCGAAGCCATGTTCGCGGGACGTCGGCACCGCGGCGGCGTTCCAGATGCCACCGAAACCGAGCAGTGAGCCGACCGTGCCCACGTAGGCCTCTGCGCGCGGGGCAAAGGCCGCGGCCTGGGCGGCGGGGTCGCCGTGGACCATGGACACGCCGGCCGCGAGGCTTGGAACCAGCCACGGCAACCACAACAAGACTGAGCCGACCGCGAAGAGCCAACGCCTTTCGCGCTCACAGACAACCGCGATGAGGCCCCCGAAGAGCCCGCCGGTGGGCGTCAAGGACGCGGCCCACAGCGCCAGCCACGCGACGCGCGGGTGGCAGTTTAAGCACCCCCACGCGATCACGGGCGCCAGCCAGGCCGCGACCGCCAGTGACCACTGGCCCTGCAAGAGGCGCTCGATGACGAAAGGATTGGCCACCGCGCACGCCATCGCCGCAGCTGCTGCCCACAGGCTGAATTGTGGGCGCTGGCACGCCCATAGACCCGCCACCCACGCCGAAGCACTCGCCGCGCCGAGGATAAAAACCCTGGCCAGCCACGCCCCGCCGACCATCGCCAGCACCCCGTCCTGCGGAGCATTGCGTGCGGGCAGATCGCCGGCGCCGAAGGCAGAGGCGGTGAACGCTGGGTGCTCAAGCAACACCATGTCGCGCCACAGGAACTCGCCGGGCAGCGCAAAGGGCCAGCACACGGCGATCACGAGTACTAAACCCCATGCGCAGAGGGCGGCGCGCATCGCAAGGGAGGCCCGGGACGTAGTCACGGGCGCCTACGCGCTTTGCGCCGAATGACGGCGCATGAACATCGCAGCCGCCACTGCCAACAACACCACGCCGATGGCCTTGCCCAACCACCCCACGAGGCTCAAGATCTTGACCGTGTCGATGACCCCGCGAACCGAGTCGAGGCGTTCGGTGCGGGTGGAGTCGGACCAGGAGAGGGGGACGTCGAGAAGCGCGCGTTCTTGTGTGTCATCGGCGTCGACCATGGCCTGGGCCTGGCGCGCGTCGGTGGCCCAGAAGATGCGCGGGTGTTCCTCCTCGTTGACGATGGTGCCGGTCGTGGGCTCGACCCACACGGTGCGGCTCACCGCGTAGAAAGGCTCGAGGATGATGTGCGAATTCGGCTTGAGGTTGTAGCGCTCTAAGGATCCCGGCGAGTAGAAATCGCCCGCCGGGCCGGAGCGGCGAGCATCGAGGCCGAAGACCTCCGTGAGCAAGACCGGCGCGACATCCTGGTGGAAGACGTAGGTGGGGATGCCGTCGAGCTTCTCATCGCGCAGAAAATCGATGGGCTCCGTGTCCTGGGTGAGGGGATCGAAGAAAGGGTAGGAGCGCTGCTCCGCCCCGGAGGGGAAGAAGTAGCTTATACCATCGCGCTCAACCCGGTCCTCCATCTGCGCGTCGAAGGCAGAAAGCTCGATGTGCTGTGTCGTGTTCGGCCCCGCCAGCGGGTAGGTGGACTCGCGGTTGAGCAGGGATTCCTCGGTGATGTGCGCGAAGGTCTCGCCATCTACGGTGAGTTCTGTGGTGGATTGCGCGCGGGCCACCGAATCCTTCTCCGCAGGGGCGGTAGTGGTGTGGCGGGTGAACTCAACCCCATCCTGCTCCGCGCGGACCGTGATGTCGAGGCCCCTGGGCAGCGGGCGGGACTGGTTGTTGTACAGCGGCGGAAGGATGGACCCGAGTATGAGGAACACCGCGGCGGCAATCGTCACCTGCGCTAGGCGGGAGCGAAGGAACACGTCAGCTCCGATCGGTCGAGGGATTCACTGCAGAAATAGTATCGTAGTGGGCCATGCGCTTTCTCCCTGAGCTCGAAGGCGTGCGTGCGCTGGCAGCGCTGGCGGTCGTGATCACGCACGTGTCCTTCCAGACGGCCACCGGCTGGGCTTGGGCTGAGCGCTTGGATTACGGGGTAGCGGTCTTCTTCGTGCTCAGCGGATTCTTGCTGTGGCGCCGGCGGCATGCGCACACGGCGGGGCAGTATCTTCTTTCCCGCGTGGCGCGTTTGGCACCGCTGTATGTCGTGTGCGTGGTGGCGGTACTCGCCTTGCTTCCCGACGCCTCCCCCCTAACCCTCCCGCAAGTCATCACTAATGTGACGGGCACGCAGCTCTATATTGCTGACGGCCTGGTTCCCGGGTTAACGCAATTGTGGTCGCTGTGCGTGGAGTTCGCCTTCTACGCGGTGTTGCCGTTGTTGGCGTGGGGGTTGGATAGGTTTTCTGCGCGTTTAAGGGTTGTGCTTCTTGCGGTTGCTGGCGTACTGAGTTTGTTCTGGGGCTTCCTGCCATTCGTAGCCGGTTATGAATCCGGGGATGTCAATACTCAGATTTGGCCGCCGGCGTATTTCTCGTGGTTCGCGGTGGGGATGCTGGCCGCAGAGGCCGAGGCCGCGCAGGTACGCCTGCGCGCCGGGCGGATTGTGCGTCCGGTCTGCTGGGTGGTGGCCGCGGGCTGCGTGTGGCTGGCGAGCCGCGAGTGGTTCGGCCCGCAGGGGCTGGTGCATCCTGAGCCTGGCGAGTTTGCGCGCCGCATCGCGGTGGGTGCTGTGTGCGGGGCCTGCATCGTGGTGCCGGTAGCGCTGTCGCCGCGGGAAAGCTGGCTGGCCTCCGAGTGGATGCGGGCGCTGGGCCGCTGGTCTTATGGGGTGTTCATGTGGCATGTGGCGGTGCTGGCCATTGCCTTCCCGCTGTTGGGTGTGTCTGCCTTCTCGGGTGCTGCCGGGGATTTCGCGGTGGTGCTGGCTTTTACGGTGGTGGTCAGCTGTGTGCTGTCTGCCGCGACCTACGTGCTTGTCGAGGTCCCCGGCCGCGACCTCATCCGCTCCTTCGCCTTTACTCGCGGCCGCATCGCCGTTCCGCGTTCCCTGCCGCGCCGCGCCGCCGATTCTGCGAGCGCTTCCGGTTCCGGATCCCTTGCCAACGCCGCTGGTTTTACTGGTTCTGCTGGCTCGGCGGGGCCGTAGATGGCACTTCACTCATGGCATTTTCCAGAAGGCATTAGTCAAACGGTTTACTTGACCCCAAACAAACCTTTTACACCGCCGCAGATGGTTTCCTTGCCCCCAAAGACACCTTTTGACTAGTACCTTTTGAGGGAAACCATCTGGGGTGGGGCCGGGTACTTAGGACGTGCGGCGGGATGGGAAGCAGGCACACGTGATGGCTGCGACGCAGAGCAGCTGCACCAGAAGCGAGTCGCCGGCGTAGCCGTCCGTGGGCCAGGGTGCGCGGGCGAGCATCGCGCCCGCGGCCAGGGTCAGCGCGCCCGCCAAGTAGTCGGAGCGCAACGTGGTCCAGCGGGTGATGGCCCACGCCGCGGCAGCGGCGGCCACACCGGGCAGACCCGCGACGAGCGCCATCGTTGCCGCGATGAGTAGTGCCAGAAGGACACGTGCCGAGAAAGACGAGTGGGCAACACGGGCGGGCGAGGGCGTTTGGAAAGCCGCGGAGGATGCCGGGAGGGCGGCATCGGCGACTGGGCCGGCTGCGGCTGAATCGTGTGTTGCGTAAGCAGCAGGCGAGGCAGCGGAGGTGGCGGGGGAAGCGGATTGAGGGCGGGGGCCGCGGGCCATGACGAGCAGGCACAGCGCGGTGGTCAGCGCGGCGAGCGCGCCGCCGAGGCCCAAGCCGACGCGATAGGCGCGGTCGGCAGCAAAAGACATGTGGAAGGTGCCACTGGCACCGGCGGGGACGAGGAAGGCCTGCGTGTCCGCATCGATGGAACGCGGTTCGAGGGCCAGCGGTTCCGGGCTAGTGGCCGGTGCTGAATCTTGTGCTGAGTCTTTTGCTGAACCTGGTGTCGAGACCGCGGCTGTGTTGGGGGAGCGCAGCTCGCCGCGCAAGCCCTCGTTGAAAGCACGCCCGGTGATGAGAAGGCGGTCGTGGTCGGCAGGCTCGATGGGCTCGCCGGAGGCGAGCGGAGTATAGCCGGAGTTGGATGGGTCGGCTGCGACGGCTTCCTGGTTAGAAGAAGCGGCTGAGTCCGCAGAAGATGCGTGAGAGGAGGCGGGGAGGGGATCGGGCAGGGAAGACGCGGTATCGGTCAACGCTGCCCAGTCGCCGGTGGTGCGCAGGCGGTGCTGCCCGGCGGACAGGTTGAGGGTGGTGTTGGGGGCGTGGGGGGAGCCGTCGATAAGCACTGTCTTCTCGCCGGAGACCCGCACCGTCATATCGCGCGGGACGGTGAAAGAGCGGATGAGGATGTGTTCGTTGTCCTGCTGGAAGAGGAACTGTTCGGCATCCGGCGAGTTATCGGGCACGGTGACGATGCGCCGCGGGGTGGGCTGGTCCACGATGGAGGCCTCGGCAATCCCGGTGCGGCGCTGTGGCTCGATGCGGATGGTGGAGGCCTGCGCGCCGGGCACACGAATATCGCGGGCGCGGTAGGCCTCCATGGTGACCATGACCTTGGAATCGCCGTTGTGGATGGTCACCTCAGTCGTGCCGGTGGTCATCAACCGCAGCGTCGGCGAGGACCACGGAGACGTAGAATGCAGCTCCAACCAGCCAGAATCACCAGGCGCTGGCCACCAGGCGGTGGAGTTTTCGTCGTCGACGGCCGCCGTGAGAGAGCGCGCCGGGTTCGCGCCGCCGAAGGCGGAGGCATCTGCGGCAGACGATGACGCGGTGACGCGGCCATCGTGTTCCACCACTTGGGTCAGCGGGCCGGCAGAGGGGTAGTCGCGCAGGCGATTGTGCACCGTCGATGGGTCATCAGGGGCCAGGGGCGCGGACACTGGGCCGGAAAGCGTGCCGTAGTTGCGGTCACGCAAGGTGGGCGTATCGGTGACGATATCGGCGTTGGCGGAGACGAGTTCGTGGGGGCCGGAGAGGAGCGCGAGCGATTCCCCACCGCCCGCCACACGCGGCGGATCCGCAGGTGTCACGTTCATGGAGAGGTCGCGGTCGAAGACAACGACATCGACCTCCCCGAAGGTGTGGACCTCGCCTGGAATATGGGCCGAAGAACCAGAAATCAGGTCGTGGCGTACCGCGACGGCCCCGATGCCCAGGCGCTGCAACACGAAGGGCGCCGTGGCAGGGTTGCGTTCGATTTGCGCCATCGCACCGTCCAGGCCACGGATAGCCTCGGGCGGGATGAGGGGAACGGCGTCACGGACGGCCCAGGGGACGTCGAGAAGCGGCTGCGCCGGCTCATCGCGCGTCCAGCCCCAGTCCTGCCGTGCAAAGGAGGCCGGTGGGTAGATGAGCACGCGCGTATCCAGCGAGTTCAAGAAATCGGCGGCTTCGTGCCAATAGGCCGGCACCTCCTCGTACGCCCCCTTCGGCAGCAGCCGGCCCGCCCAGGCGGGGGCGGTCGCGCCTACCACCACGAGGCACACCAGAAGGCCCGCTGCTTCACGACGCCCCGGGGACAACGTCCGCGGCAACCTCACCCGGGCGGCAATCGCGGCCACGCCGAGTACCAGCGGGATGCGCACCAGCGGGTCGAATTTATGCACATTGCGCAGCGCGGCCAGTGGGCCGTCGAGCGCGTCGAGGTACCACGCGGCATGCGTGCCGAGCACGGCCACGCCCACCAACAGCATGAAGGCCCACTCGCGCGGCAGCCGGGCCAGGCCTATGAGGCCCAAGGCGGCAACGGCCACGGTGACAAGCACGAAGACCGGCTCGGTGGCCAGCTCGTTGCCGGCGACGCGCTCGGTATCCACAAACGGTGCCCAACTGGTGGTTCCGCGCAGGATTTCCGCCAGGTTGAGCCAGCGCGTGGTCACCCCGGCGGACTCGATGAATTCCGTAAAAGGCGGGGCATAGCGGCCCAGGATGAGCAGTGGGGTAATCCACCACGCGGACACCGCAGCGCATCCGGCCAACCACACCAGGCCGGTCTTGCCCGCGCGCCGCCACAGCAGAATCAAGCCCGCTGGCAGGCAGGCAGCCAGCGTGGCTGTGGCGTTGACCGCGCCCATGCACGCCACCGCCACTACTGAGGGCGCGGCATCCCGCCAGTCCACCCGGCCCGGCCGTAGGAAAGGCAGCAGCACCCAGGGGGCGAGCATGACCGGCCAGGTCTCCGAGGAAATCGCGCCCAGCGTGGTCAGCGTGCGCGGGGAGAGCGCATAGAGCACTCCGCCTGCCAGCGCGGCAAAGCTAGGGGCAGCGGGAAGCACCGTGCGGACCAAGCGGAAGAAGCCCAGAAAGCCCACCGCCAGGACCAGGAACCACCAGGCACGTTGCGCTATCCAGTCCGGAAGTGGGTCCGCCAGCAGGAAAAACAAGCCCTGGGGGAAGAGGTAGCCATAGGCCTGGTTTTGCAGCTGGCCCAGCGTGAAGGTGTCGGTATAAGCATGCAATGCGCTGGCCAGGAAACGCGCCGGGTTGACCACCAGATCGTGCTTGGTATCAGCAGCAGTCAACCCCCACGGCTGCAGAAGAACCACGAGGGCTAAAAAGAAAAGCCCCCCGATGCGTGCGCGCACGCTACTCGCGGGAGCCGTACTCCGGCCCGCCCATCACGGCGTCGGAGGCCTTGACAGAATTATCGTTTGGAACGGCATCTGCCTGCGAGAACTGCGCGATGCCCAGGATGGTCACGACCCCCAGCGCTACGCCAACGACCGCGCTGCCCAGGGCCGGGCCCAGGGTGCGCTTGTTGAGGGAATCGCTGTCGAATGCCATGGCGCCAGATTCTAGCAGCTAAAAGCTGCCTTTAGGAGTCGCTTTCTTCCGCGTCGTCCTCATCATCGTTCTCCGGTGGCACGATGAACACCGGCAGACCCGCATTGCGCACGATGTACTCTGCGGTGGAGTTGTTCCACAGGGAGCGGAAGCCAGTGAGCGCGCGGGTGCCGGTGACGATGACGTCGATGTCGAGTTCTTGGGCGGCGTCGACAATCGCGCTCTGAATCGTCGTCACGGATTCCACCAGGTGGGCATGGCCCCGCAGCCCCAAGGTCTCCGCCTTGGCGATTCCCTGGCGGCAGATGGCGAGGGCCTCCTCGTAGGCCGGATCATCTTCCACGCTCTCCGGCGAGACCGTGGACTGGTGCAGCCCGGTGCGGCTGACGGCGCGGGCGGCCTGGCGTGCGGACGGCTCCCACGCGGTGAGGATTTCGACGTCGGTGGGGCGCAGAAGCCGCGCGGCGTACTCGAGGGCGCGGTCGGCGCGGTCGGAGCCGTCATAGGCAATGAGCATGGTCTCTCCATTATTCATGTGGCCATCCTAACAACCAGATGTTGCCCGCGCGGGTGCTTCAGGCACACTGGTGGGCATGAGAAAAGCAATGCCCGCCCTCCTGTTGAGTGCTAGCTGTGCGCTGAGCGCGTGTAGCGAGGAATCCGTGCTTTCCGACGCCCCGCCGAGCGAAACCAGCGCCGCGGCCTCGAGCGCCGCGTCGGGCGATGTGGCGCCGACTAGTGCCGCGTCGGGAGACGCGGCACCACCGGATGTCGCGCCGGAAGACGTCCGCGTCCGCGCCGCCGCCAAGCTCATGCCCCCGGCGCTGAACTACGAGGATGCCCGGGCGAAGCTCGAAGCCGGCGTGGGCGGGCTCTTTATCCCGAGCTGGGCAGATCCTGAGCTACTCAGCGATGGCCCGCGAGGAGTAAACGCTTTGCGCGAGGAGATGGGCCGTGACTTTGAAGTTTCCATCGATTTCGAGGGTGGGCGCGTGCAGCGTTTCTCCGAAATCTTGGGCGACTACCCCTCCCCGCAGGCCATGGCGGAGGGGCATAGCCCAGAAGAGGTCGAGGCCTTGGCCACAGAAATCGGGCACAGCCTGCGCGCACACGGCGTGACGGTGGACTTTGCACCAGTGCTCGACGTGGATGGGGGAGACCTCGAGGTCGTCGGTGATCGCGCCTTCTCCACCGATCCGGAGGCCGCCGGCGAGTATGGCGCGGCCTTCGCCCGCGGGCTGCAGGCCGCCGGTGTGAAGGCCGTGTTCAAGCACTTTCCTGGCCACGGGCGCGCCTCCGGGGACACGCACCTGGGTGAGGCCGTGACCCCGCCACTGGAAGAACTGTACGGACACGAGTTCGTGTCCTTTCATACCGCCCTCCCACAAGCTCCGGAAGCAGCGCTCATGATGGGCCACCTCGTGGTGCCTGGGTTAGGGGACGAACCCGCCTCCCTTAACCCGCGGGCTTACCAGCTGGTCCGCGAGGAACTGGGTTTCGAGGGCACGATTTACACCGATGACCTGGGTGGAATGGCCTCCATCTCGGAGAATTTCAGCGTGCCGGAGGCCGTCGCTGCGGCGCTGGCAGCGGGCGCCGATATGCCGCTGTGGTCCACCGATGAGGACATCAACGCGGTCATCGACGCGGCCGCCGAAGTCGTGGCCCAGCAGGAGGGTAACTAGTAAAAACTAGCTGGCAGACGTTAATCTCGTACACGTGAAAAAGGCAATCGGACATAGGCAGCAGCGACGTAAGGGGCTTCATGTCACCCTTGGCGTGCTCGTCGGCCTGATACTCATCGCCGGCATCGCCTATGCGTGGGATGTGATGGCCAACCAGCACAAGGTTCCGCGCGCGACGTCGGTTGGCGGCGTGGACATCTCCCGCATGGAGCGCACTGCTGCGGTGGAGAAGCTGGAGCAGGAACTCGGGGACATCGCGGCCCAGCCCGTGGATATCCGCGCCGGGGAGAAAAGCTCGCAGCTTATCCCCCAAGATTCCGGCCTGAGCCTGAACTATCAGAAGGCCGTCGATGGCATTCCCGACGCCTCCCTGAACCCCTTCTCGCGCTTGTACAGCTTCATCAAGCCCACCCAGGAAATCCCTGTCGCCGTCGACGTTGATGAAACGCAGCTCTCCGGAGAGCTCGAGCGCGTTGGCAACGATCTGAAGGTCGAACCGGAGGACGGAAACCTGGAGCTTATCGACGGCTCCCTCAAAGAGACCAAACCCAAGCTCGGCCAGGCGGTGGAAGAGGGAGAGTTGCACGAGGGCGTCGTTAAGCACTGGCTCGACCCCGAGGGCGTAGACGTCGAGCCGATGGTGGTGGAGCCACAGATTAATGATGCGGCGATTGAGGCCATGCGCACCGGGGATGCCGCCCGCGCGCTGGATAACCCACTCACCCTGAAAGGCGAGAACAACACCGCCGGTACGCTGCGCAAGCCGGAGATCTCCCAGTTCGTCTCCATCGCCGCGGAGGATGGCGAGCTGCGCCTCAAGGTGGATAAGGACCGCGCGCGCGAGCTCTTCCAGGAGCGCATGCAAGGCTCCGAGGTGCCTGGTACTAACGCCAAGATTTCCTTCAGCGGCAATGACAAGCAGATCACGCCCTCGGTAGATGGCTCCATCATCGACTGGGAGAAGACGCTCGATGGTTTTGAAGACCGTGTGAGCAGCGAGGATGACCGCGAATGGGACGCCGATTACAAGCCGGACCCGGCGGACTTCACCACGGAGATGGCGGAGAAGGCCACCTTCGATGAGACCGTGTCCGAGTTCTCCACCGGTGGTTTCTCCGGGGCCTCCGGCACCAATATCCGCCTGGTGGCCCAGCAGGTCAACGGTGCCGTGGTTAACCCGGGTGAGACCTTCTCCCTCAACGGCTACACCGGCCCGCGCGGTACCGCGCAGGGCTACGTGGAATCCGGCATCATTATCGACGGCCACGCGGGCAAGGCCGTGGGCGGCGGCATCTCTCAGTTCGCCACCACCTTGTACAACGCCGCGTACTTCGCCGGCATGGAGGACGTCGCGCACACCCCGCACTCCTACTACATCTCGCGCTACCCGGCTGGCCGCGAGGCCACCGTCTATGAAGGCGCGATTGACTTGCAGTTCAAGAACACCTCGAACCACCCGGTGCGTATTGAGACCGACTTTGGCAGTGAGATCACCGTGCGCTTCAAGGGCGTGAAGACGGTTGAGGTGGAGTCCATCAACAACGGGCGCTGGGCCAAGACCGAGCCGCAGCGCAAGTCTGTGAGTGAGGATTGTTCGCCCTCCTCCGGTGCGCCGGGCTTTACCACCTCCGATACCCGCGTGATCAAGGACCTGTCCGGCAAGGAAATCTCCCGGGAGACCACCACCACGGTCTATGACCCGCAGCCCATCGTTACCTGCGGTTAAGCCATGACCCGGCCGATGCACACCGCGGTGAAGGACCCGGCGGACGTCGATCAGCTGGCCCAGCACCCAGTGAAATTTGGCCGCGTCGCCGGCCTGTTTGCCCCGCACCGCGGCACGCTGCTGCTGGTGGTCGCGCTCATCGTGGCGACTTCGGGGCTGACGGTGGTGCAGCCTTTCCTCGTGCGCCGCACCGTGGACGAGGCGATTCCTGAGCACGACACCACGCTGCTGTTGTGGCTCGTCGGCGGCATGCTGGCCATTACCGTGGTCTCCCAGGCCATTGGCGTTATCCAGTCCTTCCTGTCGGCGCGGGTGGGGCACACCATCATGCACGAGCTGCGCACGCAGGTCTTTGCCAACCTGCAGCGCCAATCGCTGCAGTTCTTTACCAATAACCGGGGCGGTGAGATTCAGTCGCGCCTGACCAATGACATCGCAGCGATGCGCGGCATGGTCACCACCACGGCGACGTCCGTGGCCAGCAACCTCACCATGACGGTGGCCACGCTGGTGGCGATGGTGGCGCTTTCGCCCACCCTCTCGCTGTTGTCCCTGGTGGTGCTGCCTCCCGCCGTGTGGCTCACCCGCCGCGCCGCCGTTCTGCGCCGCAGCCTCATGGAGAAAAACAGCCGCGCGCAGGCGACGTTGCAGCAGACCATTTCGGAGAATCTGTCCGTGTCCGGCATGCGTCTGGCGGCCACGTTGGGAGCGCAGGAACGCGTCTATGATGGGTTTGAGAAGACCTCCCGCTCCCTCATCCGCTTAGAGTTGGAGTCACAGCTGGCCGGGCGCTGGCGCATGGCGCTCACCCAAATCATTTTCGGGGTCATGCCGGCGCTGATTTACCTGGTTGCCGGCCTGCGCCCGGGGATTACGATTGGCACGCTCATCGCCTTTTCTACCCTGCAGACCCAGATATTCCGCCCCATTACTGGCCTGCTCAACGTGGGCGCGCAGTGGGTGGCGTCCATGGCGCTGTTTAGTCGCATCTTTGAGTACCTGGACCTGGAACCCAAACTGAAGGAAGCCACTGAGCCCGCCCAGCTTGCCGACGCCTCCCTCACCCTTAGCCACGTCTCCTACCGCTACCCCGGCACCGACACCGACGCGCTTTCCGACGTCTCCCTTTCCATCCCGGCCCACACCACCACGGCCCTGGTGGGGCATACCGGCTCCGGTAAATCCACGGTGGCCTCCCTTCTAGCGCGCTTGGCGGATCCGACCGAAGGCACCGTGCTCTTAGGCGGAGTCAACCTGCGTGACATTCCTGCCGAGCAACGCTCGGCGGTCATCGGCGTGGTCTCCCAGGAGACCTACCTGATTCACGGCACGGTGCGGGAGAACCTCCTCTTCGCGCAGCCGGATGCGAGGGAGGAAGAGATGTGGGCGGCCTTGCATGCCGCCCGCGTGGATGAGGTCATCGCCGCGCTTCCCGAGGGACTCGATACTCTCGTAGGCTCGCGTGGTTACCGCTTCTCCGGCGGTGAACAGCAGCGCCTCTCGCTCGCGCGCACGCTGCTGCGCCGGCCACAAGTGCTCATTCTGGATGAGGCTACCTCGGCCCTCGATAACGAAACCGAGCGCGCCATCCAGGAAGCAGTCCTTGGAGCGGACGCCACCCGCCTGGTCATTGCGCACCGCCTGTCCACCATCCGCGATGCGGAGCAGATCGTCGTCCTCGACGCCGGCCGCGTGGCCGAGCGCGGCACCCACAACGAGCTCCTCGCTCGTGGTGGTGCCTACGCGGCGCTGCTTCGCGCAGCATCCGAGGCTGACGCTTCGTAGAGAGCTGATCCAGAGAATCTTAACGCTATTAACTTTCAGTCATGTGGCTTGTTGAAAGCTGAGGATCTGAATGGTTTTGGAATACCCCTGGGCCTTCTTGGTGATACTTCCTTTTGTCGGGCTGCTGAAGGTTCTGGATTATCTGCTGATATTGGCAGTATTAATGGTTGTTTTACTGTCGCTGGAAGGTACTCTCCAAAAGCCATTCTTCTGTGTGATGGTTGCTTGCTATGTGACGGAGTGTCGTCGATAAATAACTATTCGATGCGCAAAGTACAACGAAATACCGCTAGAAACAGACAACATATGGGGGTGCACAGAAACACATATAGGTTCTGCGGAAAACCTATAGGGTGCGTCGCTAAAAACCGCTGTGCGCGAAAAACATAAAGGGTTTACGGACCCGGTCCCAGACCCCTCAATACTCTGAGCCGGAAGAATGGAAAGTGGAAGGTTGATGTATCCCCACTATTTATTTTTTCCGTTTTTCGGAGTACATCGGGAGCTACAACTGCGGACCAGCTCTGTGTGAACTAGATGAGAAGGCGCAGCAGCGAATCATCGACGCTGGACAGTTGGTGCTGCGGGCACGCGAGCGGCACCCCCAGCGGTCACTCGCGGAGCACTACAACCCGTTATCGATGGACCCAATTCTGCTCAAGGCCCACAACAACTTGGACCGGGAAGTCGATAAGGCTTTCGATGTGGCACGCAAACTCACCAACGAGCGCCAGCGCCAGGAGCTACTGTTCGCCAGCTACGGGGAGTTGGCGAGGGGCTATGTCTCCTCGCTTTCATCAAAATCGAAACCACCAGCAGGGTCGTTCCCCGTGCGGGTGATTTTGATCGGTCCCGCTGCTGGGTGTAGAACCCTGTCGCTGGCAACGCCGGGAACTATGACTGTGCCCGACGAGAACACGTCACTGCCATAACGCGGCTCACGGTAGACGAACATGGGTCGTTCACTACTACTGGTGGATTTCGGTTTTGGTGGTGGGGGGATTACCGCCGCCGGCCTCGATTTTTCCGTTGAGGAGGGCGTTGACTACTTCCCGATTGTGAAATGGGCCGATGGCGCGGTGAAGAGGAACCAGTCACCTGGAAGAGATCGATCCAG
>NZ_KV788158.1:0-123183 GCF_001807205.1 Corynebacterium sp. HMSC05D03
GGGCTTTCTTTTGTTTACCGGTAAAGCGGGTGGGGCCGAAGTAGACCTGGTGCAGCTGTGAAAGCTCGGTGGCATCGGCGGCATCCGCGCCGAGCGCGCGGAGCTCATCGGGTGTGCCAGGTACATGTTCCACCAGTGCAATCCCCGAGTTGCGTAGGCGGAGGTAGGTTTCGATATCCCCCATGAGCACAGAGACTAAAACAGCACCCGCAACCCCGCAACCGGAGGAAGAAACACCCAGCTCAGGGGTGGGGTGAAGCGTCAATCACGGGCACGGGGCTATATGCGCTACAGGTGTTGGGGCGGACGGACTCACGTTATGGGAAGGGAGGAAGTTGACCGCCGGGAAGAAGATGCCACTGGCGTGCGGGGAAACGCTGGCCTCGGGCGCACGTGGTGGGTGCCGAAACGGAACAGGAAAAGCCCCGCGAGGAGGGGGCTTGGAACCTTAGGCGCTTGTAGGGCCCGGCGGCATGGTGCGCTTGTGGGCGCCGCCGCGCCAGAGGGTTTCGATGCGCTCGCGGGCGTCGTCAGGCACGTCCTTGCCTTCGAGGTAGTCATCGATGTGGGTGTAGGTGACGCCGAGAGCTTCTTCATCAGAGAGCAAGGGGCGGTCATCCTCCAAGTCAGCAGTTGGTACCTTCTTCCACGTGGAATCCGGTGCGCCGAGATGTTTCAGGAGTTGAGCGCCCTGGCGCTTGTTGAGCCCGGCGAGAGGCAGGATGTCGGCAGCGCCATCGCCCCACTTGGTAAAGAAAGCTGTGACGTTTTCGGCGGCGTGGTCGGTACCGATGACTAGCGCACCGACCTCGCCGGCTAGCGCGTACTGTGCAGCCATGCGCAGACGCGCCTTGAGGTTGCCTCGATTGAAATCCCCCAGAGAGTCTTGTTGCATGGCGTTGGCGACGGCGCCGTCGAGAGCTGTGGTGGCCTCGGCAATGTTGACGGTGAGGGAGTAGTCAGGCTCGATGAAGTCCAGAGCGATCTGTGCGTCATCCTCGTCGGCCTGCACTCCGTGGGGAAGGCGCGCGGCCCAGAAATGTGCGCCGTCGACGCGGGCTACCGCCAGCTGCGCCAACCGTCCGGCCAGGGTGGAGTCTTGGCCACCAGAGATGCCCAGGACAAAGCCCTTCGCACCGGTGGTGCGAAGATAGTCCACCAAGAAAGCGACGCGGCGCTCAACCTCTTCTGCTGGATCGATACGGGGTTTTACGCCGAGGGCCTTGATGATGTCGTGCTGAAGGTCTGAGGATTCATGTGACATGACGCCCATGGTAGCCGCCTGCGACAATAGGAACCCGTGAACAAAGATACTTACGTCATCATCGTCGCAGGCGTAGCCGCCCTGGGCGGCCTGCTCTTCGGATATGACACCGGAGTGATGTCTGGTGCCCTTCTCTTCGTGGGGCCGGAATTCGGCATGTCCGCCCACGAGGAGGGGCTGGTGACCTCGATGCTGTTGGTTGGCGCGGCAGTCGGTGCGCTGTCAGCTGGGCGTGTGGCGAGCGTAATCGGGCGGCGTCGAACCCTCATCGCCGGCGGACTCATCTTCGTGGCTGGTTCCGTGTGGTGTGCGCTAGCAAACTCAGCTGCGGAACTTGCTACCGCCCGCACATTCCTTGGCGTGGCGGTGGGCGCGGTGTCCATCGTCTCCCCGATGTACATCTCCGAAATCACCCCGGCGGCTGTGCGGGGCCGGATGGTCTCCCTCAACACGCTCATGATCGTCGTCGGGCAGCTACTCGCGTACGGGGTGAACTCGCTGTTGGCTGCAAGCGGCAGCTGGCATTGGATGCTCGGGCTGGCCGCGGTCCCGGGTGGGGCGCTGGCGCTCGGCATGGTGTTACTCCCCGATACCCCGGCGTGGCTCGCGGCACAAGGTCGAACGCGCGAGGCTGCCGCAGTCAGCGCTCGGGTTGGCGCGCGGGGAGCGGAGTTGGAACATAGCGCGCGGCCGAACACGGGTGAATGGCGAGCTTTGCGACGCCACCGCTGGATGCGCTGGGCCGTCGCGCTTGCCATGCTCATGGGCCTGACCCAGCAGATTACGGGTGTTAACGCCATCGTGTACTTCGCACCCACGATGATGAACCAGGTGGGTATCTCCACCACCAACTCGGTGTATACGTCGATGGTGATTGGTGTGGTGTCCGTCGCGGCGTGCCTAGTGGGCATGCGCGTGGTCGACCGACTGGGGCGCCGTCGGTTGTTGCTAGCAGGATTAAGCGGCAACGTTGTGTCGCTCGTGGTCCTCGCTGTGGCTTATCACTTCGCCTATGATTCCACGCCGCTGGCTATGCTGGCGCTGACGTGCATGGCGGCGTTCATTGCATTCCAGCAGGCGGCGGTCTCCCCGGCCACGTGGCTGCTCATGTCAGAAATTGTGCCGCCCGAAGTTCGCGGCTTGGGCATGGGAATCGCCGGGCTGGCGTTGTGGGTGAGTAACTGGGCGGTGGCGCAGTTCTTCTTGCCGGTGGTCGAGTGGCTCGGCGGCTCGCTGGCCTTCGGAATCTTTGCGGTCTTAGGCCTCGTCGCGGTGGGGTATACCCGCGCACTCGTTCCGGAAACGGCGGGGAAGAGCCTCGAGGATGTTGCCGAACAGCTTCGCTCCCGCTACTCCGAAAGCTGAGTGTTTTGGTTATGGCGCGCGCGTGGGGTAACATTTTTCCTCGTGTCATTGCTGGGTGTCTGCCCGGCTGTGCTTTGAACTAATCAATCGCATCAAGATTGCGCATAACGAAAGGAGCGCCCGATGAAGGTTCGCAAGTCGCTTCGGTCGCTGAAGAAGAAGCCGGGCGCCCAGGTTATTCGCCGCCACGGTAAGGTCTTCGTGATCAACAAGAAGGATCCGCGCTTCAAGGCTCGCCAGGGCTAAGTCGTACGGACTCGCACCGCCCCCTTCAGCATGCTCATAGCTTGTTGGAGGGGGCGGTTTCCTTTTGCCGCTTCGCTCCGGGCTGAAACTGCCTCTGTGAGCTTAAGGAGTCTTTCGTGCCAGTGTGCGGGAGGCGAAAACCGGGGACCGAGTGGTGTTTGTCACAAACTAGGTGAATCTTCGGTGAACGAGCAGGGAATATCACCCGTGTAGTTACCGCCGTGGCAATCGGTGAAGTGATGGGGTGTCAACATGTGGGGTCGGGGCGGGTTACATCCTGGGAATATCACCCTTGTAACTACTACATATAGTGCTAGTTGCGGGGTGCGAGCACAAAGTATAGTGTCGTTGATGTTGCTTGAGCGGCGGTTCTGCACCGCTGTTCAAAGCTTTAATATGGGGCTACTAAGCGCCCTGCTGGTATCGAATTCAACAGTCACTCCGCGTGTAGTGCCGAAGGAAGCTGAAGGAACGTCACATGAGCATCACCCTCTACACCAAGCCCGCTTGCGTCCAGTGCAACGCCACCAAGAAGGCTCTTGACCGTGCTGGTCTCGACTATGAAACGGTGGATATCAGCCTGGATGATGATGCCCGTGACTACGTCATGGCTCTGGGCTACGTCCAGGCGCCGGTCGTTGAGGCTCACGGTGAGCACTGGTCCGGTTTCCGCCCTGACCGCATCAAGGCTCTCTCCGTTATGGCGGCGAGCGCCTAGGGAACAGTCATGTTGGTCGTGTATTTCTCTTCCGCTACGGAAAACACCCACCGCTTCGTCGAGAAGCTCGGCCTTCCCAGCGCCCGCATCCCGCTGCGTCTCAGCGATGAGCCCCTCACCGTGAATGAACCCTACGTCTTGATTTGTCCGACGTATGGGGGAGGGGCATCGATGAGCGGGCACAACACCCGGCCTGTTCCCAAGCAGGTCATTCGTTTTCTGAATGACGAACACAACCGCAGCTTCATCCGCGCTGTCGTAGCCGGAGGCAACAGCAACTTCGGCAGTGACTTTGGCAAGGCCGGCGACGTCATCGCCGCCAAGTGTAAGGTTCCTTATGTGTACCGCTTCGAGCTTCTCGGAACCGAGGAAGATGTCACAATTTGCCGTGAAGGCCTCTTGGCCAACGCGGCTGCTTTAGGTTTAGCCGCCTAAAGCCTCATTCCTATTATTTTGTCTCTCCATTTCGCCATAGCAAAGAAAGGCCCGTGAACGTCGTGACCACGCAATTGGGTAAGACCGTCGCTGAACCTGTGAAGCCAGAGGAGCAGCTGGATTACCATGCGCTCAACGCACTTCTGAACCTGTATGACGAGAACGGCAAGATTCAGTTCGACAAGGACCGTGAGGCCGCGAACCAATTCTTCCTCCAGCATGTCAACCAGAACACCGTCTACTTCCATGATCTGGAAGAAAAGATGCGCTATCTGGTGGACAACAAATACTACGAGCCGGAACTGCTCGAGCAGTACGACTTTGATTTCATTAAGTCCCTGTTCAAGCGTGCCTACGCCTTCAAGTTCCGTTTTAAGACCTTCCTGGGTGCCTACAAGTACTACACCTCGTACACGCTGAAGACCTTCGACGGCCGCCGCTACCTCGAGCGCTTCGAAGACCGCGTGTCCATGACCGCACTCTTCTTGGCGGATGGTGACACCAAGGTGGCTGAGCACCTTGTAGATGAAATCATGACCGGCCGCTTCCAGCCGGCTACCCCGACCTTCCTCAACGCCGGCAAGGCTCAGCGTGGCGAGCTGGTGTCCTGCTTCCTGCTGCGTATCGAGGACAACATGGAGTCCATCGGCCGCTCCATTAACTCCGCTCTGCAGCTGTCCAAGCGCGGCGGCGGCGTGGCCCTGTTGCTGTCCAACATCCGTGAATCTGGCGCGCCCATCAAGCACATTGAGAACCAGTCTTCCGGCGTCATCCCCGTGATGAAGCTGTTGGAGGATTCCTTCTCCTACGCGAACCAGCTGGGTGCTCGCCAGGGCGCTGGTGCGGTTTACCTCAACGCGCACCACCCGGACATCATGAATTTTCTCGACACCAAGCGCGAGAATGCGGATGAGAAGATCCGCATTAAGACACTGTCGCTCGGCATCGTGATCCCGGATATCACCTTCGAGCTGGCGAAGAACAACGACGATATGTACCTGTTCAGCCCGTACGATGTCGAGCGCGTCTACGGCAAGGCCTTCGGCGATATTTCCGTTACTGAGCACTACGAAGAGATGGTCGAGGATCCGCGTATCCGCAAGAAGAAGATCAACGCTCGCCACTTCTTCCAGACCGTTGCGGAGCTGCAGTTCGAATCCGGTTACCCGTACATCATGTTCGAGGACACCGTGAACCGCGCGAACCCGGTCAAGACCGGTCGCATCAACATGTCGAACCTCTGCTCGGAGATTCTGCAGGTCAACTCCCCGTCGGAGCTCAACGAGGACCTCACCTACAAGACCTTGGGCAGCGATATTTCCTGCAACCTTGGCTCCCTGAACATTGCCGCCACCATGGATTCCCCGGACTTCGCGCTGACGGTGGAGACTGCTATCCGTGGTTTGACCGCGGTGTCGGATAAGACCGCCATCAACTCTGTTCCTTCCGTGCGCAAGGGCAACGATGATTCCCATGCCATTGGCCTGGGCCAGATGAACCTGCACGGTTACCTCGGCCGCGAGCACATTGAGTATGGCTCCGAGGAAGGCTTGGACTTCACCAACGCCTACTTCGCCGCCATCATGTACGCCGCGCTGCGCGCCTCCAACAAGCTGGCCCGCGAACGCGGCGAGTACTTCAGCGAGTTCCCCGAGTCTGACTACGCTAGTGGCGAGTTCTTCGACCGCTATGATCCGGCTGACTTTGCTCCCCGTACGGAGAAGGTCAAGGAGCTCTTCGCCAAGTCCTCGATCCACACCCCGTCGGCAGAGGAGTGGGCGCAGCTGAAGGTGGACGTCGCCAAGCACGGCATTTACAACCGCAACCTGCAGGCGGTGCCGCCGACCGGATCGATTTCCTACATCAATAACTCGACCTCTTCGATCCACCCGATTGCCTCTAAGATTGAGATTCGTAAGGAAGGCAAGATCGGCCGCGTCTACTACCCGGCGCCGCACATGGACAACGACAACCTGGAGTACTTCAAGGACTCCTACGAGATCGGCTACGAGAAGATCATCGACACCTACGCCGAGGCCACGAAGTACGTTGACCAAGGTCTGTCGCTGACGCTGTTCTTCAAGGACACCGCCACTACCCGCGATATCAACCGTGCTCAGATTTACGCTTGGCGCAAGGGTATTAAGACCCTCTACTACATCCGCCTGCGCCAGATGGCTCTGGAAGGAACCGAGGTTGAGGGCTGCGTTTCCTGCATGCTCTAGCCTTATGCGCTAGCTTTTATTTCGCACGCGCCTCAATGAGAATGGCGCGTGCGATTTTTTCTGCCTCGGGGGAGTCACCGCGGTGGATTGCCTCCGCTAGATCGAGGTGGAGCTGTGCGGTGCCGGCCGTGGGGTTGCGCTTGCGGGAACCATAGAGGGAGCGCCCGCGCACCATGGATAGGAGATAGGGGCTTAGCGCAGTGAACATTTCATTGCCTGAGGCATGGAGAACCATGGCGTGGAAGCGCAGATCTGTGGCGAGGTGCTCGCCCACGCGCCGCGTTGGCGTGACCTGAAGGCGGTGGGCCAGCTCCAAAATCTCTTCCTTATCTTCTGAGGAAGCGTGCTGCGCGGCTAAGCCCGCGGCGACAGGCTCGATGGCGAGACGCAGATCATTAAGAGAGGTGCGCTGGCTATCGCGCGATTTCTCGGATCCTAAACGCCAAGAAATGATTGCGGGATCGTAGACCGCCCATTCACTGATGGGGAGCACTGTAATACCTACTCGGCGCGACGAGGAGACCATCCCTAGGTGCTCGAGCGCGCGCATGGCCTCGCGGGCCACAGTTCGGGAAATGCCGAAACGCGCGCAGAGATCAGTGAGCGTAAATCGATCACCGGCTGCCAGCGTGCCGCTGACGATGTCCGTGCCCAATGCGTCGAGCACGGTGCTGAGGAGGGGAGCGGAGGAGTCAGTCATTCCATCGAAACTTGGGGTCATGAGAACAGGACTTAAGTATAAAACACGCTGGAATTTTGGCCCCTAATTTTAGCGGGTACGATGGCACCGAACCCCAAAATTACTAGCAAGACGAGGTGACGTGCGTGTCTCACGAGTACGACGATTACATCGCTAGCCACGAGGCTCCGGTGAAAGCAATTAACTGGAATACCATTCCGGATGAGAAGGACCTTGAGGTGTGGGATCGCCTGACCGGTAACTTCTGGCTCCCGGAGAAGGTTCCGGTGTCCAACGACATCCCGAGTTGGAAGACGCTGACGGAGAAGGAGCAGGAGACCACCATGCGCGTCTTCGCTGGCCTCACCCTGCTCGATACCATTCAGGGCACCGTGGGTGCGGTCTCGCTGCTTCCCGACGCCGTCACGCCCCACGAGGAGGCCGTGTACACCAACATCGCCTTTATGGAGTCCGTCCACGCGAAGTCCTACTCCAATATCTTTATGACGCTGGCGTCGACCCCCATGATCAACGACGCCTTCCGCTGGTCTGAGGAGAATGAAAACCTCCAGCGCAAGGCTAAGATTGTCATGTCCTACTACGAGGGAGATAACCCGCTGAAGAAGAAGGTAGCGTCCGTGCTGCTGGAATCCTTCCTCTTTTACTCTGGTTTCTTCCTGCCGATGCACTTCTCGTCGCGAGCAAAGCTGACGAACACGGCCGACATCATCCGCCTCATTATTCGTGATGAGGCCGTTCACGGCTACTACATCGGCTACAAGTTCCAGCAGGGCTACAAGGAGCTTTCGGAGCCGGAGCAGGAAGAGTTGAAGGGCTATGCCTTCGACTTGCTCTACGATCTCTATGAGAACGAGATTGACTACACTGAGGACCTTTACGATGAGCTGGGCTGGACCGAGGATGTGAAGCGCTTCCTGCGCTACAACGCCAACAAGGCGCTGAATAACCTAGGCTTCGAGGGCCTCTTCCCCGCGGATGAAACCCGCGTGTCCCCAGCGATCCTGTCTTCGCTGTCTCCGAACGCCGATGAGAACCATGACTTCTTCTCTGGCTCCGGCTCTTCCTACGTAATTGGCAAGGCCGAGGAAACCACCGACGACGACTGGGACTTCTAAGCCCTCCCTGTCGGTACCGCGCACCTCCCGAGAGGATCAACCGAAAGTTTGATTCTTTCAGGGGGTGCGTTTTTGGCTTTCCGGGGCCTACAGGACCGACCTTCTGTGTTCTATATCACCGAGCGTTAAGGTGCGCTGCGGCGGGTTGGCCGCGTACAAGGGGTTATCTGCTCCAAACGGGGCTAGCGAGGGCAGTGGAAAATAACAGAGCGCTGGAAATTTGGCCCTGAGGTGGCCTAATATAATGCGAGTAAACCTAGGTGTTTGATCGCTGAGCGTGTGGCGCGTGAAAACGCGTGATGCCGATGTGGTTAAACGCTTGTTCTTCAGGAGGATTTTATGACCGCTGTGGCGCCACGGCTCGACGATTACGTCGCGCCTACACGTCCGGAGCCGACTGGTAATGCAAAGACCGGTTCCAAGGCGTGGACGTTGCTAACCACCACCGACCACAAGCAGCTGGGCATCATGTACATGATCATGTCCTTCAGCTTCTTCTTCCTCGGTGGCTTTATGGCTCTGCTTCTTCGTGCTGAGCTTTTCACCCCAGGACTGCAGTTCCTGTCCAACGAGCAGTTCAACCAGCTGTTCACCATGCACGGCACCGTCATGCTGCTGCTGTTTGCGACACCAGTGGTGTGGGCATTCGGTAACTACGTTCTGCCCCTGCAGATTGGTGCACCGGATGTGGCCTTCCCGCGTCTGAACGCTTTCGGCTTCTGGATTACCCTGACCGGCGGCATCGTGATGCTCGCGGGCTTCTTGACCCCGGGTGGTGCAGCTGACTTCGGCTGGACCATGTACATGCCGCTGGCGGACTCGGTTCACACCCCGGGCATTGGTGCTGACATGTGGATTGTCGGTGTGGGTGCTACCGGTGTCGGTACCATTGCATCCGCCATCAACATGGTCACCACGGTTCTCACCCTGCGTGCGCCGGGCATGACCATGTTCCGTCTTCCGGTCTTCACTTGGGCTATCTTCACCGCTTCCGTCATCGTGCTGATGATCTTCCCGCTGCTGACCGCTGCTGCGCTGGGTGTTCTCTATGACCGCAAGCTGGGCGGCCACATCTTCGACTCCGCTAACGGTGGCGCCATCCTGTGGCAGCACCTCTTCTGGTTCTTCGGCCACCCGGAGGTCTACGTTCTGGCTCTGCCTTTCTTCGGCATCATCTCCGAGATTGTTCCGGTCTTCTCCCGTAAGCCGGTCTTCGGCTACATTGGCCTCGTCTTCGCTCTGCTGGCCATCGGTGCACTGTCCATGGCTGTGTGGGCTCACCACATGTTCGTGACCGGCGCCGTCCTGCTGCCGTTCTTCTCCTTCATGACCTTCCTCATTGCGGTTCCGACCGGCGTGAAGTTCTTCAACTGGGTCGGCACGATGTGGAAGGGTCATATCACCTGGGATACCCCAATGATCTTCGCCATGGGCTTCCTGACTACCTTCCTCTTCGGCGGTATGACCGGTATTATGCTGGCCTCTCCGGCGCTGGACTTCCACCTTGCTGAGTCCTACTTCCTGATTGCTCACTTCCACTACACCCTCTTCGGTACCGTGGTCTTCTCCGCCTTCGGTGGTCTGTACTTCTGGTTCCCGAAGATGACCGGCCGCATGCTGGATGAGCGTCTGGGCAAGATTCACTTCTGGCTGACCTTCATTGGCTTCCACGGCACCTTCCTGGTTCAGCACTGGGTGGGCAACATGGGTATGCCGCGTCGTTACGCTGACTACCTGGAGTCTGATGGCTTCACGGTCTTCAACCAGATTTCCACCATCTTCTCCTTCGTTCTCGGCGCATCGGTTATCCCGTTGGTGTGGAACGTCTTCAAGTCCTGGCGCTACGGTGAGATCGTCACCGTGGACGATCCGTGGGGTTACGGCAACTCCCTTGAGTGGGCTACCTCCTGCCCGCCGCCGCGCCACAACTTCGTATCCCTGCCGCGCATCCGTTCCGAGCGTCCGGCCTTCGAGCTGCACTACCCGCACATGGTCAAGCGCATGCGCGAGGAAGCACACGTCGGGCACTAAGCACTCACTAGCTGAGTACTCCTGAAAACGCCGCCTCCCCATCACCGCGATGGGGAGGCGGCGTTTGCCGTAGGTGGAGATTCCAGGATCGCGGTGTGCGATAATGAGGCCCGTGGATAATCAAAGTGAACAAGTCTTCGCCGTTGTCACCGCCTCTGGCCCCGACAAGCCCGGCGTATCGGCCGCCTTCTTCCGAGTCCTGAGCTCCCACAACGTCGAGCTCGTCGACGCCGAACAGGCTATCTTTTCCGGCCGTATCTCCCTTTCTGCGTATATCCGGGTGCAGGCTTCCCGCCTCGAAGCGCTCGAGCAGGGCCTACGCAACACGTTGAGCATTTATGCCCAATCCATCAACGTGGATCTTCGGGAAGAGGAGGCAACCTCACGGCCGCGCTCCACGCACGTCGTCGTGGTGCTGGGGCGCCAGCTCAACGCCAGCCACATGTCGGCGATTGCCAAGGAGCTGGCCAACCTGAACGTCAACATCGACCGCATCCGCGGTCTTTCTACCTACCCGCTCAACGGTCTCGAGCTCTACATCACCATTGAGGGAGCTTCCGACCCAGTCCGCGCAATGCTGGCCCGCTTGGCCACGGAGCAGGGCGTCGACATCGCCATTGAGCGCTCCGGCCTGCAACGCCGCTCAAAGCGGCTTATTTGCTTTGACTGCGATTCCACCCTCATCACCGGCGAGGTTATCGAGATGTTGGCCGCCCACGCTGGCAAGGAGGCAGAGGTTGCTGCGGTGACGGAGCGCGCAATGCGCGGTGAGCTGGACTTCGAGGAGTCTCTCCGCGAGCGCGTCGCCGCCCTGGCCGGGTTGCCGGAATCGGTGATTAAGGAAACCGCCAACGATATTCGTCTGACTCCAGGCGTGCGCACCACCATCCGCACGCTCAAGCGCATGGGCTACCGCGTTGCAGTGGTGTCTGGCGGCTTCATTCAGGTGCTCGAGGACCTCGCTAATGAGCTCGACCTTGACTACGTGCGCGCCAATACCCTCGAGATCGAGGACGGCAAGCTCACCGGCCGGGTCATCGGGGACGTCGTGGACCGCAAGGCCAAGGAGATGTTCCTGCGCGAATTTGCTGCGGATTCGGGCCTGAGCATGCGGCAGACCGTGGCGGTTGGTGACGGTGCCAACGATATCGACATGATCTCCGCTGCCGGTTTGGGCATCGCCTTCAACGCCAAACCCGCACTGCGAGAGGTTGCGGATACCTCGGTCAACCATCCGTACATGGATGAAATCCTGCAAATCCTGGGCATCCCCATGGAGGAAGTCGCCAGTGAATAACCTCCGCGAGGCCCACCGTCGCCTCGTGGCCGCGTGCAGCGAGCGGAGCTGGCGGGATGATCCCGAGGACCCCAACAAGCCCGAGACCATCCAGGCGATGCAGATAGCGCTCAACCTGCCCAAGCAAGACACGCCCACGCGCACGGAGGTGTTGGAGGCAGCGGCGCGGGGCGTGGTCAAGCTCTGCCTCGACGATCGGGCCGGGCAGGATGGGGCCTTCTCCGAGGCCTTGGGGCAGTGGTACGGCCACCGCATCCGCAAGGTGGCCCGCCGCGCGCGCAACAAGGCGTGGCGCGATGTACAGGCTCTGCCTGGGGTCACTGTCAATGACCGCGCGCGTGTCTTCGTCCCCTCGGCGGTACAGGATGTGCACCCGCTCGTCGCCAAGCTGCAGATCGGCCATACTGATCTCCCGCAGGATGAGCCGGGCCCCGCGCTTGCCGACGACCCCGTGATCTACATCGACTCATCCCTTGCCATGAGCGCCGGAAAGGCTGCGGCGCAAGTGGGGCATGGTTCAATGCTGCTGGCTGCGGCAATGAGCTTCAAGGAAGTAGAGGACTGGGCAGCGCGGGACTTTTCGCTTTCCGTGCGCGAACTCGGCACTGCGGACTTTGCAGCGGCATGCGCTCGCCCCGGTGCTGTTGTGGTGCACGACGCCGGCTTCACCGAAGTTGCCCCAGACTCAGCTACGGTCTGCGCGCTGCGCCGCCCCTAACGGGCTTCGACTAGGCGCTGGAGAGCCCCGCGCACGACGTGCGGGTCGCTCGTGGGCCACATCTGTGGCATCGAGGCCCTCAAGTAGGAGCCATAGCGCTTGGTTACTAAGCGGTTATCCAGTACTGCGACGACGCCGCGGTCGTTAGCAGAGCGCAGCAAACGGCCCGCGCCTTGGGCCATAAGCAATGCAGCATGCGTGGCGGAGACTTCCATGAAGCCGTTGCGCCCGGCGGCCTTCGCGGCCTCGGTGCGAGCCTGCATGAGGGGGTTATCCGGGCGCGGGAAGGGAATGCGGTCGATGAGGACCAGGGAACAAGCAGGACCCGGTACGTCGACGCCCTGCCAAAGGGTTAGCGTGCCGAAAAGACAGGAGTTTTCGTTCTTCGTGAACTTGTCCACGAGAGCGCCGATGGAGTCCTCGCCCTGGAGGTAGATATCGAAGGGGAGCGTGGGCTTGAGTTCCTCGGCTGCCTGCTGCGCGGCTCGCCGCGAGGAGAAGAGCCCGAGCGTGCGCCCGCCCGCAGCCATGATGAGCTCGCGGATCTCCTTGAGCGTCTCGGGGCTGAGGCCGTCACGGCCCGGCTGCGGTAGGTGCGACGCGGTATATAAGATGCCACTGCGCGCGGGGTCGAAAGGATAACCCACATCAAGGCTGTCCCACGTGCCCTTCGGCAGGCCCCACTGCGCGGCCATGGCGTCGAAGCGCCCTCCCAAGGCCAGCGTGGCGGAGGTCAGCACCACGGTTTGTTCGCCGAAGAGCTTTTCGTGCAGCATCCCGGCGATGGAGAGCGGGGCCACGGCGAGGGTGTCGTTCAGCGTGCGCTCATCGCGCTCCAGCCAGACTACGTCGGCATGCGCGGCGGGGTCACCGGTAGCGAAAACGTCAAGGATGCGAGCGATGGCTTCGACGAGGCTAGCGAGGTGATTGGCCAGGTTCTGGCGCTCCGCAGATTTTTCCGGGTCTTGGGACTGCTCACCCTCGGGGGCGCGGGCGATGGTCTCGCGGCAGTCGGCCAACGTGTCCGCCAAACCCATGAGCTGCTGCTTGGCTTCCTCTGGCAAGTCGGTCCAGCGTCCTGGCGCGAATTCTCCGAGGAGTTGACTCAGCTCGTTGGCCTGCTCAGCGAGGCGTTGGTCCTTACCGTTGGCGCCGAGAGACTTGGCGCGGCTGGCCGCCATCTTCAGCGCGCGCCCGGTGATTTCGGCGGTAGAAACCGAGGTGATGCGGCCATCTAGCTCGTGGGCCTCATCGATGATGACGACATCGTGTTCCGGCAGGATATTGATGTCTGCTACTGCGTCAATGGCGAGCAGCGCGTGGTTGGTGACCACGATATCGACGTCCGCCGCGCGGCGTCGCGCGAGTTCCGCGAAGCAGTCCTCGCCGTGCGGGCAGCGTGTGGCGCCGAGGCATTCGTTCGAGGTGACGGAGACTTGCCGCCACGCGAGGTCGGGCACGCCCGGTTCCAAATCCTCACGGTCACCCGTCTCTGTGTCTTCCGCCCATTCATAGACACGTTGGACGTGGCGGCCGAGGTGGGAGACCGAGTCTTCGTCGAGTAGCGCGTCCTCATCCTCCAGTTCGGCGGCGCGGGACACCTTGTTGAGGCAGACGTAGTTGGAGCGGCCCTTCATGATGGCGAAGGTGGGCTTCTTCTCCAGGTGCGGCTCGAGGGCCTCGGCCAGACGCGGAAGGTCCCGCTCCACGAGCTGCCGCTGCAGCGCCAGCGTGGCGGTGGAGACGATCACCGTGTGTCCGGTTCCTTGCGCGTGGCGGAAGGCGGGCACGAGGTAAGCCAGGGACTTACCCGTACCAGTTCCTGCCTGCACAGCGAGGTGGCGTTCCTTTTCTAACGCGGTGGTTACGGCCTCCGCCATGCGCACCTGGCCGGCACGCCGCGCGCCGCCGAGGGAAGAGACTGCGGCGTCGAGAAGGTCAACCGTTGTGTCGTGCATGTCAGGCAGTGTAGTCGGTCGCCTTCGCCGTGCTTCTTAAGAGCCGAAGCCAACGAAGCGGGTGGGAACCGCAGGCTCGTCGCGGGTGAGCGCTAGGCCTTCCCATGGCAGGGTGGTGATGGCCTGAGCCAGATACTCGCGGGATTCTTCGAGGGTAGGCAGGTTGTCGAGGATTTCGCCGTCGCGCATGAGCGGTACCGTCATCTCGCGGGTGCGCAGCGTGCCCGTGTCTGGGTCCTCGGCGGAGAAGGGGAGCACGAGCTCCTCGACGGCCACCCCCGAGGAACGGTAGGTGCGCAGAGAGCGCTTAGCCCCACCCTGCGATTTCTTCGAGGAGGAGCGCTTGGCTACTGGGTGGCCATCAACCTCGACGACCTTATACACCATGCTGGCGGTTGGCGCGCCCGAGCCAGTAACCACTGAGGTACCCACGCCATAGACATCGACGGGGTCGCCGCGCAGGCCGGCGATGGCAAACTCATCGAGGTCGGAGGAGACCACGATTTTGGTGTTGTGGTTGCCCAAGTCATCGAGCTGCTTGCGCACGCGACGGGTGACCGCGGCCAAATCACCAGAGTCGATGCGCACGCCGCCCAACTCGGGGCCGGCGACGCGCACGGCGGTTTCTACGCCCTTGGTGATGTCATAGGTATCCACCAGCAGGGTGGTATCGACGCCGAGCGTTTCGATCTGCCCGCGGAAGGCCGCCTCCTCATTGGGAGTGCCGTCCTCGTTGACGTGCGCCAGCGTCCACGCATGCGCCGCAGTGCCGGAGACCGGAATGTCGTAGCGGTAGCCGGCTTCCAGGTTGGAGGTGGCCTGGAAACCTGCCAGGTAGGCGGCGCGGGCAGCGGTCACGGCAGCGTATTCGTGAGTGCGGCGCGAACCCATCTCGATGATGGGGCGGCCATCTGCAGCCACCACCATACGTGAGGCCGCAGAAGCCACTGCGGAATCGGAATTCATGATGGACAGAATCACCGTTTCCAGAATCAGGCATTCACCAAAGGTTCCGCGCACGGTCAACAGGGGCGAATTGGGGAAGTAGAGCTCACCTTCGCGGTAGCCATCGATGTGTCCAGAGAAGCGGTAATTGGCCAGGTATTCCTTGGTTTCTGCATCAAGGAAGTCCATCTCTGCCAGTTGTTGGGCGGTAAAGCGGAAGTCCCGGACTGCGCGAAGTACGCGTTCGGTGCCGGCCACGACACCATAGCGCCGCTCGTTGGGGAGGCGGCGGGCAAATACCTCGCAGGCCACTTGGCGGTGCGCGGAGCCATCGCGCAACGCTGCCTCCAACATGGTCAGCTCGTATTTATCCGTAAGGAGAGCCGTAGAACGATCGCTAGGTCCGAACCCAGAATCCTGGGTGTTGTCTGAGATAGTAGTCACATCGAAGATGCTACTCAGGGAGCTCTGAAAAATCAGCTCTTCTATTCCTCAAGCTGAATGACAACGTAGACCTCGCCGTCGTTATAAGCCACTCCAACGGCCGCGGTGGTCATCCGGCGATCTCGCAGGGCAGCCATATTGTCGGGTGACTTACGGATGTCTTCCACAAAATGGTAGCCGCTAGCCGTCTCTAAGGGCAGGTGGTGCTGGACCATCTGCACATTTTCTTCCGTCAGATCCTGCTCGTGGGTCATCGCGTTGCACTCCGCCTTTTCGCGGGCTGCGGTTTGGCGGTTGATACCGGGCACCAGCGGGGCCTGGCCGTCTTCCTTGCGCCACCTGTTGAGCGCCACCATCAGATCCTCTTGGATGGTGGCGAGCTGGCGTTGGACGGGAACGTCGGGAAGCTCGTAATCACAGGCTGCTGGCGCGGGAGTTTCTGGCTCCTGCGAGCTGCCGTCCTCGGACGGAGTGGTCAGACTGATGACGGCAGTTGTGAGCGTGCCGCCGAGGACGAGCACGGTGAGGATGCGCTGCAGGAGGAGCACGACATCCTCCTTCGCCGGTTGGCGTCCCGCGAGAATGTCAGTAACGGCTGGGGGAAGGGTAAAAGAATTCATCGGTGCCACCTGGAAACGACAATCAGGTCAAAAGCTGATGACAGTATAACCGCTCGCTACCGGAAAAAATTTGGCTAGGGTAGAGGACATGAAAGCGCACAAAGAAACGTCCGCGGGCGTGGTTATGAGTTCGCCCATGGCCACCCCGGAGCTGGATGAAGCGATTGAGGTCGACGTCGCCACGAGCGAAAACCTGCCGTGGATGTGCATTGTTTGGGATGACCCAGTCAACCTAATGAGCTATGTTTCCTACGTGTTCCAGACTGTGCTGGGCTATGACAAAAAGCGCGCCAACGAGCTGATGATGCAGGTCCATACCGAAGGAAAGGCAGCGGTCTCCTCAGGTGAGCGTGACAAAGTCGAAGCCGATGTGAAGAAACTGCAAGTCGCCGGCCTGTGGGCCACGATGCAGCAGGCAGGATAAGAGTATGCAGGCTTGGAAAAAGAAAAAGTCCTTCATGCGTGGCGCGAAATACACGACTGTTTTCGAGCCCATGGAGCGCGAAGTTTTAGGTGATCTCACCGCAACCGTCTCCGAGGCCATCATTGCCCGCGCACAATCGGCCCCCAAGGATGAGCTGGCGGACATGCTCGACATGCCCACCGGCCACACCGAAGCACCGGAGGATCCATCGCTGGCCCGCCTTTTCCCCGACTTCAAGAAGGCAGGGGATGAAGAGTTCGACGGCGATAATTCACTGCTGCGTTCGCTGCACGAGAATGACATCGCGCGCGCCAAGCTGGAAAACCTCCAAGTGATTAACACCGCGCTGGGGCCCACCGGCGGGGTAGAGGTGGCTATCAGCGAGGAAGAAGCACATGCCTTCCTCGCAGGGCTCAATGACCTTCGCCTCTTCATCGCCGCCGGGGACGTGCCGCAGGATACCCCTGGAGCGGACCGCGATACGCTCGTGGAATGGCTGGCGTTCTGTCAGGATTCGCTGCTCAACGTCATCATGGATTAGCACCGTGCAGACTCTCCCCGACATGGGCTTTTCTGTCGGTCACGTCACGCGTGAGGACACCGGCGTCACCGTCGTTTACTGCGGTGAACAAGGAGCCGTGGCTGGCGTCGATGTGCGCGGCGGAGGCCCCGGCACCCGCGAGACGGATCTGCTGGAGCCGCATAACACGGTTGAGCGCGTTCATGCTCTTGTCCTTGCAGGCGGTTCGGCCTTTGGGCTGGCAGCAGCGGATGGTGTCATGCGCGGGCTTGAGGAAGCGGGAATTGGTTTCCCCGTCTTTGGGGAGGAGATCCCCGGCCCCCGCGTGCCCATCGTGCCAGGCGCGGTCATTTTTGATCTGCTCGCCGGCCCACAGCGCCCCACGGCGGCAGATGGTCAGGCGGCTCTACGCGCCGCGTTGGCAGGGCACGACGCTACGAGCGGCAGCGTGGGCGCAGGCACCGGCGCCTGCGCAGGCAAGATCAGAGGTGGGGTGGGGTCCGTGCTTATCGATGTCTCCCCGTTCACCGTCGCCGCGGTTGTTGTAGCCAACCCGGTGGGGCAGGTGATTGATGCTGAGACTGGGCGTTTGTTTGGCGCACCGGACGCGCCGGCCGTCGACGCTAAGCGGTTTGCCGCGGCCCGCAGCCTGGCTGAATCTTTCGCAGAGGCTTCTCAACTAAACACCACCATTGGCGCGGTGTTGACCGACGCCCCGTTAACCAAGGCCCAAGTAAAACGTCTTGCTTTAGCGGGCCACGACGGCATTGCCCGGGCGGTTCGCCCGGCGCATTCCCCACTGGATGGGGATACGCTTTTTGCCGCCGCCTCCGGAACACAACCTGCGGAGCAGGGGATCGGCGCTGCGGAGTTGGCGTCGTTAAGCGCCGCCGCTGCCGACGCAGTGGAGGCAGCCATCGTCGAGGCTGTGGTGAGCGCCACCCCGGGGCTGGGTTTGGAGGCGTATTCCTCGCTGCGCGCTTGCTAAAGTTGGAGTCATTATGACGACGAGTGGACCTTTTGGCCAGCAGCATTCGCATGGGCCCAACCCCTTCCGGCCCCGCCCGGCAGCCCCCGGGGCGGGGCAGCAGCCTGTTCTCAACACGGGGGATTCGAAGAATTACACTCGGGCTGGACGCCTGAAGACGGCAGCGTCTTTAACGGTGGGCTTCCTAGTCGTTGAGTGGGTTATCCACATCATCAACTTCCTGTTTTTTGGCAGCGAGCTGGGTCAATACGGCATACGCCCACTGGATTTTAATGGCATCTGGGGGATTTTCACCGCTCCGCTACTCCACGCGAACTTTGAGCACCTCATCGGAAATTCACTGCCCGGTGCCGTCTTTTGTTTCCTGATCGGCCTCTCAGGCCGCAAGGCATGGTGGGAAGTTACCATCATCGTGGTACTCATCGCTGGCATCGGCACCTGGCTGTTGGGCGGGCCGGGGACCTCGCATATTGGTGCCTCGGGCATGGTGTATGGCTGGCTGGCCTACCTCATCGTTCGGGGAATCTTCAACCGTTCCCTGGGTCAATTTCTCGTCGGCGTGGGGTTGGGCTTTGCCTATTCCGGTCTCATCTGGGGCGTGTTGCCTATCTATGAAGGAGTCAGCTGGCAGGGGCACCTTTTCGGTGCCATCGGTGGCATCGTCGCGGGAATGGTGATCACCTCCGATGACCCGATTAAAAAGGTTAAGCCCGCGCCCGAAGGAGTAACGCGCTAATGCCTGATGCAACATCTCCCATCGGGATTTTTGACTCGGGCGTGGGTGGCTTGACCGTTGCGCGCACCATCATCGAGCAGCTTCCCGACGAATCCATTATCTACATCGGCGATACCGCCCATGCGCCCTATGGCCCGCGCTCCATCGCCCAAGTGCGTGAGCTGTCCACCGCGATTGCCGATGAGCTCGTGGAGCGCGGCTGCAAGATGCTGGTGATTGCCTGCAACACCGCGACGGCCGCCTTTTTGCACGACGCCCGGGAGCGCTATGACATTCCGGTCGTGGAGGTTATCCGTCCGGCTGTACGCCGTGCCATCGCCACCACCCGCAACGGAAAAATTGGCGTGATCGGCACGGAGGGCACCATCAATTCAGGTGCTTATCAAGATCTTTTTGCCGTCAATCCGAATGTCGAATGCGAGGCGGTGGCCTGTCCTGATTTCGTGAATTTTGTCGAGCGCGGCATTACGGCTGGGCGCCAGATCCTTGGCGTGGCGGAGGGCTACCTGGCGCCGTTGCAATCGGCGGGCGTCGATACGCTCGTTCTTGGCTGCACACACTATCCGCTGCTGACGGGCGTCATCCAGCTCGCCATCGGAGATAACGTCACGTTGGTGTCTTCGGCTGAGGAGACTACGAAGGATGTCCTACGTACCCTCACAACCACGGACATGCTCGCCCCAGCGGGACAGGTGCCCACCCGCAGTTTCGAGTGCACCGGTGATCACGCGGCCTTCGAGCTCTTAGCCACGCGTTTCTTGGGACCCAAGATTTAGTCCTGGTGAAGATGTACAATCGACCCAAATCCCGCATCCCCCGTTGTTTCGTGGAACTATTGAACGCATGAAGCTGACCATCCTAGGCTGTTCCGGCTCGGTGCCCACCGTGGGTAATCCGGCCTCTGGCTATCTCTTGTCTTTCCCCTCTGCTCCGTCCATCATCATGGACTTGGGCCCGGGTACGCTTGCACGCCTGCAGGAACTTCAGGATCCTTGCGATGCACACGTGGCATTAACTCATCTTCATGCCGATCACTGCCTGGACTTTCCGTCTTTGATGGTGTGGCGGCGCTTCCACCCCACAGCACCCGCGGCGTCCCGCAATTTCTGCCTCGGGCCCAGTACTACCGAAACCCACCTGGGCCGCTTGTCCTCTGATGCTCCGGACGGGGTGGATGACATGAGCGATACGTTTGCGTTCAGCCCCTGGGTGGACCGCGAGCGCCAGCTTGTTGACGATGTCTATATCACCCCCTTCCGCACAGTTCACCCGGTCGAGACATACGCCTTGCGGGTCGAACACACTAAAACCGGTGCAACCTTGTGCTATTCAGCTGATTCGGCTTATACGCCCGCGCTCGTCGAGGCTGCCCAGGGCGTGGATGTTTTCCTCTGTGAGGCCGCATGGGGCGAGACCTCGGAGGACAAGGCCCCGGATATGCATATGTCGGGGGCAGAAGCCGGGCGCTTGGCGCGTGAGGCAGGCGTGAAGAAGTTGGTGCTCGTTCACCTGCAGCCGTGGGGTGATGCTGCGGCAACCTATGAAGCAGCGGCCCGTGAGTTCGACGGTGAGATCGTCGTCGGTGCCGCCGGTATGGAGCTCGACTTTTAGCACGCGCGGTAGGGTAGGAGGCATGACTGATTTCACTCGTGCCGATGGTCGCGCGCTCGACCAACTCCGTAGCGTCCGCATTACCCGCAACTTCACCACCAATCCGGCTGGGTCGGTCTTGGTGGAGTTCGGCAACACCCGAGTTATGTGCACGGCTTCCGTGGAATTTGGGGTGCCGCGCTTTAAGAAGGATTCCGGCGAGGGCTGGTTGACGGCCGAGTACGCGATGTTGCCTGCGGCCACCCACGATCGCATGCCGCGCGAGTCGATGAAGGGCAAGGTCAAGGGCCGCACCCACGAGATTTCCCGGCTGGTGGGGCGTAGCCTGCGCGCAGCGGTTGATCTCTCCGAACTGGGGGAGAACACCATCCAGCTGGATTGCGATGTGCTGCAAGCAGACGGCGGCACACGCACGGCGTCGATTACCGGCGCGTATGTGGCGCTGGCTGATGCGATTGCTTACCTCAAGGAGGAGGGCGTCGTCCCGGGCGAGCCGCTGCTGGATCCTATTGCCGCTGTTTCCGTCGGCATCGTCGACGGTCACGTGTGCCTCGACCTGCCCTATGAAGAGGACTCCCGCGCGGAGGTTGATCTCAACGTGGTGATGCAGGAGGGCGGAGACTTCGTCGAGATTCAGGGAACCGGTGAGCACGGCCTGTTCGGCCGCGCGGAGCTTAACGACATGTTGGACGTGGCCCAGGCAGGTTGCGCCCAGCTTATCGACGCTCAAAAGGCGGCCCTCGGATGGTAAAGCTTCTCGTCGCTTCGAATAATGCCAAGAAGCTTAAGGAGCTGGAGAAGATTCTCGCTGATGCCGGCATCGCGGGCATCGAACTGCTCCCACTGTCCGCAGTGGAAACCTACCCGGAGCCTGTGGAAGACGGCCGCACCTTTGCCGAAAACGCGCTGATCAAGGCGCGCGCCGGGGTGCAGCACACCGGATTGGCAACGATTGCGGATGATTCCGGCCTCGCTGTGGAAGAACTCAACGGCATGCCGGGTGTGCTCTCCGCTCGGTGGTCGGGCGGTCACGGAGACGATGAAGCGAATAACCAGCTGCTGCTAGGACAGATGTCCCATGTACCCGCTGAACGTCGCGCGGCTGCCTTCGTGTCGGTCTGCGCGTTGGTGACTCCGGATGGGCAGGAACACGTGGTGGAGGGCCGCTGGACTGGCTCCTTGCTCACCGCCCCACAGGGCGAAAATGGCTTTGGTTACGATCCCCTCTTCCAGCCCGAAGGCGAATCCCGCTCTGCCGCGGAGATGTCCCCGGAGGAGAAGAACGCTGTCTCGCACCGCGGCCGCGCGCTGGCGCAGCTGCGTGAACCCCTAGCGGCGCTTGCCGGCCAAGCCTAAGCATCCGCCGGGCCATGACCGCAAGCCCCGGCAACAGCCAAGCCGTGACCGCAATCCCGGTATCCGCGAGCTGGGCTGGCTTGCCGAGCGCTGTGACGACGAGACCCCCGCACGGAAACCGCGCGGGGGTCTGACTATGTGCGCCCGGTGAGACTTGAACTCACACGTCATAAGACACTAGAACCTAAATCTAGCGCGTCTGCCAATTCCGCCACGGGCGCGGATTTAGTTGCTGCGGAGCGCTCTTTGCTCCACGCAACGTTCACTAGCCTACAGGGCAGCAGCCCATAGACGGAAATCCACTTTTCCGGGCGTGGTGGGTAGGCTGTTGAGAGTGAGCACCAACCCAGCACCGAAAAAGCGGATGAAGGTTCGATGGTGGCACATCGTCCTCATCGTGATCTTTGTCGTGCTCTTTTTATTCCTTGCTTATTGGCAATGGACGCGGTTCCGCTCCGGTTCGGGAACCTTCCAGAACTTGGGATACGCCTTCCAATGGCCGCTGTTCGCGGTATTTGTTGTTTACGCTTACCGCACAGCCATGCGCTACGAGAATGAGCGAATTGATGCCGAGAACGAAGCACTCGAGCGGGGAGAAGAGCCAGCCCAGTATGCGGCAGAGAGCGTGCGCGCGGCCAAGGAGCACACCGCGACTAAAATCGACGAAGATTTCCTACCGCCTCGCCCACAGATTGATGTGGACACCTTTAACGCTATGAACAAGCAGCGCCGCCGTCGCGGCACTGAAGAGGAGTATTAATGAGCAACTCAGTCAACAACGCTGTCCATCCTGACCGCCAGGCGCGTATCCGTGGCCCGCTGAAGTTCTTTTCCATTGCCGCCACTATCACCGGTATTTTTCTTCTCATTCTTGTTGCGCGCATGATTCTGCAATACGGCGTGGGGATGGAGATGCCATCCTGGGCCACGCTCATCGCCCAAGCACACGGCGTGGCCTACATGGTCTACCTCGTGTCCATCCTGGTCCTCGGTCCGCGTGCCATGTGGCCGGTAAGCAAGCTTTTCACCACGGCGCTCGCCGGCGTTGTGCCGTTCTTGTCCTTCTGGATGGAGCACAAGCGCCGCACTGAAGTTGTTGAGCAGTTCCAGCTGTAGGTAGGTATGACGAGCCGCAAACTGAGCACCACACTTATCGCGATTGTGGTGCTTCTTTCACTCGCTTGCGCTGGCTTGGGTGTGTATGCCGTACGCCAGCCGAACGAGATTTATAGCGCCCCAGTTCAGTCCACTAATACTCAGGTGGTCAACGCAGTCGAACGTCAAGAGCAAGTGGTCTTGCTCAGCCTGGGCATCCAGGGGCTGGCGGAGAAATCCTCTGTCGGCGAAGTATTTGGTGTACGCGTCCCGTGGACCGACCGCACCCAATTTGTGCAGTATTCCTACAAAGCCAAGCTCGGTATCGAAGGCAAGGACGTGCGCGTCACTGAGACCGGCGAGCATGCCTACACGGTCCATATCCCGGACTTCATTTTTATCGGGCATACCGATGAAGAGTTTAAGACCGCAGTGGAAGATAACGGCGTGCTCAGCTGGACCACCCAGCCACTCGACGCCGCCTCGACAGTGTCAGATGTCCTCAGCGCCGATAAGAAGCGCAAGGACATCAACGACAACCGCGAGCTCCTGCAGGACCAAGCCCGCAGCTTTTATGAAGGCATCATCCGTGGCGTTGACCCCGAGGCCCAGGTCACCATGGAGTTCAGCTAATCCTCACTCTAAGTGCCCTCTTTCGTGGAATGAACTACATCTACGTGGAATGAACTACGTTCATTCCACCTCCGTGAACTTGCGGTCCCAATAAGCCCGCACCGGGTTAGCGTCCGCAAGGAGGATATCGAAGCGGTCATTGGCAATCTCGATGATTTCGCTCAAGACCACGCGCTGTTCCAGCTCATCCGAGTTGGACAAGCGGCGCACGCCCGCATCGATGACGCGATCGGCCGAGTCATTGGTGTCTAGGTACGCCACAAATGGCATGTCGAAGCGTTCGCGGTAGGCCTGTGAGACGTCGATAAGCTGCTGTGTCTGAACGTCGTCGAGGTCATCCAGAGCCAAGGAACCGCGGTCAGCAGAGATAGTGGCGGCGGTGTCGGAATCAGCGAGCAGTAGCTCATCCATCGCCGGGTAGTCGTGGATCAGGGCACGACGCTGCTCGCCCGGGGCAGTGAGGACCGTGACCTGGATTGCTTCGCGCAGCTGGCTGACATCCTGGAAGGGGCGCAGCTCCCAGGCAGCTTCGAGCGGCCAAGTTTCGTTATTGAAGAGCGGGCGCAGCGCACTGACGAAGCTGTCGCGGTCCATCTCGTTGAGCTCCTTGAGCGAGACGCCGGCGCCGTCGAGACGGCTGACATCATCGCCAGACTGCGAGCCGACGTGGAAGAACAGCAAGTTGAGCAGGATCGCGGTGATAGCGCCGATCGACATTCCGGAGGAGACGAAAATCTGCGCCCACTCCGGGAAGGCGGTGGCCACGTCCGGCTTGAAGGTAACGAGCATGGCCAGCCCCAGCGCGGTGGTGACGATGGCCGCGTTGCGGCCATCACTAATGTCTTCCTTCGCAATGGTCTGCAGGCCCGCCCACGCAACGTTGGCAAACAATGCGAGGGAGGCGCCGCCGAGCACCGGGGAGGGAATAGCCGCCACAACAGCTGCGGCCTTAGGTAGCAGGCCCAGAATGATCATGAATCCCGCTGCGGACACGGCTACCCAGCGGGATTTCACACCAGTCAGGCGAACCAAGCCGACGTTCTGCGCGAAGCAGGTGTAGGGGAAGGAGTTCATCACGCCACCAAGGGTGGTGGAGAGACCATCGGCGCGAATGGCGCGCACCACGTCATCGCGCTTGATGCGCTTCTTCACAATCTCACCGGTGGCGAAGACATCGCCGGTGGTTTCCACCATGGTGATGATCATGACGATGATGAGGGAAAGAATCGCCATGATGTCGAACTTCGGCATACCGAAGTAGAAAGGTGTTGTCATACCGATGGCATCGGCTTCACGCACGCCGTCAAAGGACGTATCGCCCAGTGCGAAGGCCACGCCAGTACCGATGACCAAACCAAGCAGCACAGACAGAGTACCCAGGAAGCCGCGGAAGAAACGCTGCACGATGATAATGATGGTGAGCGTGCCGAAACCATAGACCAGATCGCGTGCGGCCGGAACCCCGTCCGCGTAATTGACAAAGTCATTTGCTGAGACCGCCAGCAGCGACGTGCCCATCACCAGAAGCACGGTGCCGGTGACAATTGGGGGGAAGTACTTGAGCACGCGTCCAAAGACCGGCGCAGCAAAGAAAGTAAAGATACCGGCAGCAATAATCGCGCCATAAATCGTCGGCAGCGGCTGGTCGCCAGCGCTCATGCCGATGGCAATGATCGGGCTTACCGCCGTGGTGGTCACACCCTGGATGATGGGAAGGCGGACACCGATGTGCTTGCCGACGCCCACCGCCTGGATCAACGTCGCCAGACCACAGGTCAACAGGTCTGCATTGATGAGGTGAATCGTGGTGGCCTCATCGAGGCCCAAGGAACCAGCGATAAGCAGTGGCACGATGACCGCGCCGGCATAGAAAGCGAGAACGTGCTGGAGTCCGAGTGCCGCCAGCTTGGGCGCCGGCGGGACCACATCAACGGGGTGGGTTGGGGCAGTGGCAGGGCTAGCGGTAGCGGCGGTGTGAGACACGCAAAGAGCTCCTTGCTGAAGGGCGAGATGAGGATACTGCGCATAACAATAGAGTGCGGCGCGGACAGGCACCAAGAACTCGCCCGAAAGGTGTGGGAAAGGCCACGTCAGGGGGTGATTTACCCCCGCATCCAACCGTACGGCCGTTACCTATGAGAGAGCTGACCTGTGTGGTGCTAAAACCAGCCCGTTCGGTGGCGCGGGGCACGCATGTGCCGATGTGAGGTTATGCGTTTGCCCCCCTACTATGGGCTACAGAGAGGGGTTCGGTGACGATACGTGTTGACCGAATTGCCCGTGAGCCGAAGTCACCTACAACCCTTCTGCGACTAAGTGTTTACGCGTCGTGTGAACTATGAAGGGAGTCAATATAGTGACCACCGCAACGGAACAGTCTGTGCAGTTCGAGGCATGGAAGGGCTTTGAGCCCGGCCCGTGGACTGAGAACATTGACGTTCGTGATTTTATCCAGCGCAACTACACCCCTTATGACGGGGACTCTTCCTTCCTCGCTGGGCCCACCGAGAAGACGCAGCGCGTGTGGGAGCATTTGGAGAAGAACTATCTTTCCGTCGAGCGCCAGAAGCGCATCTTCGATGTGGATACCCACACCCCGAGCGATATCGATGCTTTCCCGGCTGGGTATATCTCCGAGGATGATGACGTCATCGTCGGTCTGCAGACGGATACTCCGCTCAAGCGCGCCATGATGCCCAATGGTGGATGGCGCATGGTCAAGCAGGCCATTAAGGAAGCCGGCAAGGAAACCGATCCGGAGATCGAGAAGATCTTCACGCGTTACCGCAAGACCCACAACGATGCGGTCTTCGATATCTATACCCCGCGCATCCGCGCAGCGCGTTCCTCCCATATCATCACCGGCCTGCCGGATGCTTATGGCCGCGGCCGCATCATCGGTGACTACCGCCGCGTGGCTCTCTATGGCGTGGACTACCTCATCGCCGAGAAGGAAGCATCCAAGAGCGCGGTGGGAGACCTCGGTTTCTCCGAGCACTGGGCCCGCTACCGTGAGGAGCACGCCGAGCAGATCAAGGCCCTGAAGAAGCTCAAGATCATGGCTGAGTCTTATGGCTTCGATATCTCGAAGCCGGCGAAGACTGCCCACGAAGCAGTGCAGTGGACTTACTTTGGCTACTTGGCCTCCATCAAGTCCCAAGACGGTGCAGCGATGTCCATCGGCCGCCTTTCCGCCTTCTTCGACTGCTACTTTGAGCGTGATTTCGCCGCAGGCATCCTCACTGAGGAAGATGCCCAAGAGATCATCGACCAGCTGGTTCTCAAACTGCGCATCGTGCGCTTCCTGCGTACCGAGGACTATGACCAGATCTTCTCCGGCGACCCGTACTGGGCAACCTGGACCGATGCTGGTTTCGGTACGGATGGCCGCCACCAGGTCACCAAGACCTCCTTCCGCCTGCTGCAGACCCTGATTAATCTGGGCCCATCACCGGAGCCGAACATCACCATCTTCTGGGATCCGCAGCTGCCGGCGGGCTACAAGGAATTCTGTGCCCATATCTCGATTGAGACCTCTTCCATCCAGTACGAGTCCGATAAGCAGATTCGTGAGCAGTGGGGCGATGACGCTGCGATTGCGTGCTGCGTGTCCCCGATGGCCGTCGGCAAGCAAATGCAGTTCTTCGGTGCCCGCGTGAACGCCGCCAAGGCCCTGCTTTACGCCATCAACGGCGGTCGCGACGAGGTCAGCGGCAAGCAGGTTGTGGATGGTTATGAGCCTATCCAGGGCGATGGCCCGCTCGACTTTGACGAGGTCTGGCAGAAGTACGAGGAGATGCTGGATTGGGTCGTCGGCACCTACGTTGAGGCTCTGAACATCATCCACTACTGCCACGACAAGTACGCTTACGAGTCCATTGAGATGGCGCTGCACGATTCCGATATCGTGCGCTCCATGGGCTGCGGTATCGCCGGCCTGTCCATCGTGGCTGACTCGCTTTCCGCCATTAAGTACGCCAAGGTCTACCCGGTGCGCGATGAGACCGGCCTCATCGTGGACTACAAGACGGAAGGTGACTTCCCCTTCTACGGCAACGATGATGACCGCGCCGATGATATCGCCGCCACCATCGTCCACACCGTCATGGCGAAGATTAAGGCCATCCCGATGTACCGCAACGCCATTCCGACCCAGTCGGTGCTGACCATTACTTCCAACGTGGTCTACGGCAAGGCAACTGGTTCCTTCCCGTCCGGCCACGAGGCAGGTACCCCGTTCGCCCCAGGCGCTAACCCGGAGAACGGCGCGGATAACCACGGCATGGTTGCCTCCATGCTGTCGGTGGGCAAGTTGGACTACAAGGATGCCCTCGATGGCATCTCACTGACCAACACCATCACCCCATCCGGATTGGGCCGCACCCCGGAGGAGCGCATCACCAACCTGGTGGGCGTCCTCGATGCTGGCTTCATCATGGATTCCGAATAGACCACTTCCACACCACTTCCCAAGGAGAACACATCATGGCAACCCCAACTTTTGACGAGCGCCTCGCCACCATGAAGGCCAACCGCACCGCCAACAACATGGACTCGGGCCTCTACCACGCCAACATCAACGTCCTGGACAAGTCCACCTTGGAGGACGCCGTTGAGCACCCGGAGAAGTACCCGAACCTCACGGTCCGTGTTTCCGGCTACGCGGTGAACTTTGTGAAGCTCACACGCGAGCAGCAGCTGGACGTTATCTCCCGCACCTTCCACCAGGGTTCCTAAATGGCAGATGGCATTACCGGCGTCGTGCGTCTTTCTCCTGAAGAAGGGGAGAAGGTGCGCGGCGCCGCCGCCGGTTTAGGAACGGACAATGACCTCGACGGTTTTACCCGCTCGGAGCTGATGCAGGCTCGCCGCTCCGGTGATGTCGCGCTCGTGCATTCTTGGGAGCTGGTGACGGCTGTTGATGGCCCCGGAACCCGCATGACCATGTTCATGTCGGGCTGCCCGTTGCGCTGCCAGTATTGCCACAACCCTGACACCATGGAGATGAAGGTTGGCACCTTGGAGCGCATCGAGGATGTGGTCAAGCGCGTCAAGCGCTATAAGCCCGTCTTCAAGGCTTCAGGAGGTGGTCTGACTTTGTCGGGTGGCGAGGCGCTGTTCCAAATCGCCTTCACCCGGCGCCTGCTCAAAGAGGTCCATGACGCCGGTATTCATACGACGATTGACACGTCGGGATACCTCGGCGCGCGCCTGCGCGATGAGGACATGGACAACATCGACCTGGTTCTCTTGGACGTCAAGTCTGGTGACGAAGAGACCTACAAGGAAGTCACTCGCCGCGAGTTGCAACCCACGATCGACTTCGGTGACCGTCTCAATGAGATGGGCAAGCCGGTGTGGATTCGCTTCGTGGTCGTCCCTGGCCTGACAGACTCCCCAGAAAACGTCGCCAACGTTGTCAAGATTGTCTCCCGCTGGAAGAGCAACGTCGAGCGCGTCGAGGTCCTGCCTTTCCACAACATGGGCGCGGACAAGTGGCGCGAGTTGGGCTATCCCTACACTCTCGAGGACACCAAGCCGCCGAAACCGGAAGATGTTGAATCTATCCGCGATGCGTTCCGCGAGGAGGGTTTCGTGGTCTACTAGAAGCATGAAACGCTTCGGCCACACCATCAAGGAACACACCATCACCGTCCCCTGGGACTATGACAATCCCGCCGCGGGGGAGTTCGAGCTCTACGCCCGGGAAATCATCCCGCCCGGCGGTGAGAATTACCCAGCGCTGCTCTATAACCAGGGCGGGCCGGGTTTTCCCGCGCCAAGGCCGACGGGTGCTTCCGGACTCATCGGGAAGGGTTTGGAGCGCTACCGCTGGATCCTCATGGACCAGCGCGGCACGGGTCGCAGCCACCGCATTGATGAGCTGAGTCCTGCCGAGGACCGCACCGCACAGCGCTTGGCCCAACTGCGCCAGGAAAACATCGTGCGCGATGCCGAACACCTGCGTGAGCACCTGGGGGAGGAGTCCTGGGATCTCTTTGGTCAGTCCTTCGGCGGCTTCATCATCACGGCCTATGCTTCGATGTTCCCGGAGTCTATCGGCCGAGCCTTCCTCACAGGTGGCCTTCCTACCCTGGCCAAGGGTGCAGATGATCTCTACCGCACGACTTTTGCCAAGCTCAAGGTGCGTCACGAGCGTTTCTATGCCCAGTTCCCGTGGGCTAAAGCGCGCGTCGAGGAAATCCTCCACCACCTAGACAACTCGGAGGAGCTACTTCCGACAGGGGAGCGCCTGTCTGCGCGCCGCTTCCGCACTATCGGAATTGAGTTGGGGCGCGGCACTGGCTTCGATTCTTTGGGCTACCTGCTGGAGGAACCTTTCCGCACCGTGGGTGGGGAGAAGCGCTTACGTTCGGACTTCCTCAACGACGTCGGAAGCCGCGTGAGCTTCCAGGCTGGCCCGCTGTACGCGGCCATCCATGAATCTATCTACGGTGGCGTCGGCGGCCAGGCCGTCACCGGCTGGGCTGCGCACCGCATGCGTGAGGAGTTCCCCGAGTTCGCCGAGGATGGTACCTATCTCACTGGTGAGCACATCTTCCCCTGGCAGTTCGATGAGGATCCGGCGCTGCGCCCCTTCAAGCAGGCCGCCGAGGAGCTCGCCGCCCACGAGTGGGCAAGCTCTCCGTATGATGCGGCCGTACTTGCCGCCGCACCCGTTACCGCCTCCGCCGCCATCTACTTGGACGATATCTTCGTGCCCTTCGAAGACTCCCTGGCTACAGGAGAGACCTACCGCGACTTGCGCCCAGTGGTGACCAACCGCTTCCAGCACAACGGTATTGGTGAGGACGGCGCGGGGATTTTGGGCGAGCTCTTCCGCGCGGCTGATGAGCGATAAGAGTGCTCCGAGAGCTCTCGGGGAATGTTCTTTCTCGAGATGTGGTGGTGGTCACCGTATGGCACACTGGTTAGGAAAACCTTAACCGAGCAGAAAGGATAAGCCTATGGCCGGTCTCATCGTCATTGGCGTGATTCTCCTCATTATTATTGCCACTGCCTTCGACGGTTTCTTCATCGTCCGGACGAAGGAGGCCGCCATCATTGAGCGGATGGGTAAGTTCGTGAGCGTTGCTCACGCGGGCTTGCACTTCAAGGTGCCCTACGTTGACCGCGTGCGCGCCAAGATCAGCCTGCAGATCCGTCAGCTCGATGTCATGGTGGAAACCAAGACCAAGGACAACGTCTTCGTTCAGATTCCGGTCGCCGTGCAGTATGAGGTCGTCCAGGGCAGCGAGCGTCAGGCTTTCTACACCTTGTCCAACCACGAGCAGCAGATCGTGGCCTATGTCCAGGACAACGTCCGTTCCTCCGTGGCGAACATGAACTTGGATGATTCTTTCTCTTCCAAGGACACCATCGCCCGCAACGTAGCGATGTCCCTGCGCGATAACATGGCCGCCTACGGCTGGAACTTCGTCAACACCCTCGTTACCGATATTCGCCCGGATGCCCGCGTGCGCGAGTCCATGAACTCCATTAACGCCGCACAGCGTGAGCGCGAGGCTGCCGTGGCGCAGGCAGAAGCTGAGAAGATCCGTGTGGTCAAGGAAGCCGAAGGTGCGGCCGAGGCCAAGAAGCTGCAGGGCCGCGGTGTGGCTGACCAGCGTAAGGAAATCGTCGAAGGTATTGCCCAGCAGTACGAGTTGCTGCGTGCTGCCGGTGTGCAGGAGAACCCCGAGACCCTCATGCTGGTCTCCCAGTACCTTGACGCCATGGTGGACGTGGCCGACCGCGCCCACACCAATGTGCTGTACATGCCGTCTAACCCGGGCGGCATGCAGGATCTCTTCGGCGGTATGCGCGATACGCTGCTGTCCACTAACGCTATTAACGAAGCCCCGAAGCCGAAGGTGCCGGCCGGCGAAGCAAAGCACAGCCGCGAGGATGCCGCCACGGAGCGTCGCCGCCGTGAGGAACAGGAGCGCCGCGAGCGGGATGAGCGTGCCCGCCGCGATGCTGAGATGATGGAGCAGGCGCAGCGCGCACAGCAACAAGCACAGGAGCACGTACAGAACGCACAGCAGGGCCAGGGCTTTGGTCAGTTCTCGGGTTTCCCGGCCCCGCCGCCGGGCAATAACCAGCCGCAGAGCGCGCGCGACTACTTTGATCAGTTGCGCAATCAGCTCAACAAGGGAAATAACTAAGCACATTCAAAACCACATGAAGAGGGCCTTCCCGCTTTTTGGGAAGGCCCTCTTTTCGTTGCCCTTCCACGCGAAGATGGTCAACATCATGATGGCGCCGGTGAAGATGTCGGGAACGGAGAAAGCAACGGAGGTCGCAACCGGAATGATGGAAGTGCGCAGGGCGTGCTTGCGAATGGCTTGGGAACGGGTCAGGCCCTTTGCCCGTGCAGTGCGCCCCGGAATTCCGATCGTGGAAAACTAAGCTCCAGCGTTAGGTGCGGATGAATATTATGCGCATAATTTCGGGGGTAGCCGGAACGCACCCGCAACGCTTAAAACACATTACGGGTGTAGGAGTACTCAGCAGGCGTGCAGCAGCCGACTGAGTGCATCCTTTTCTGCCTCCGTAACCCAGATTCCATAGGTCGCTTTTACCTCGACGATGCGGCGCGCATATTCACAGCGAAAACCTTTGTTAGGCGGCAGCCACGTGGCGGCATCACCAGCGCCTTTCTGCTGGTTGAGAGGACCGTCGACGGCAAGGAGGTTGCGTGGATCATTGGCAAAGTTGCGGCGCTTCTCCGGTGACCATTGCTGGGCGCCTTTCTGCCAGGCGTCGGCCAGCGCCACAACGTGATCGATCTGCACCGCGCGTGAGGTCTGCGCCCCGCGCTGAAACTCAATGTCCTGGCCCGAATAAGGGTCGTGCAAAACCCCGGACAGCGCCACACAGTCGTGGGTGCCTTCCTTGAGCACGAGGCTTTCCGGATCCAGATCCCTGCGGAGGATGTCGTTGCGGGTATCGCAGCCGTTGTGTCCGAAGTCCACCGTCACATCATCGGACCACGCTTGGCCGAATTCCTCACGCTCATAACCGGTCATGGGAGCGCGGCCTTTGACCTCCAAGGAATTCAAGGCGGCGAGTGTTTCGGCGATCTCCGGCGCGGGAGCGGCCTCTTCGGACTGTTCTTCTGTAGGTCCCTCCTGGACCGGCGCCGCTGCCGTTGTGGCGCTGGGCTGCTCGAATGGGGGATCGGCTGGGGCGGGAAGGAAAAGGCCCACAGCCACCAGTGCGGCTATCGCGGCGTTAAGCAGTGCGGCGATGAAGAACGGGGTACGAGTGGCCATGACGTAGTGATCCTAGTGGGTAGAATCGGCACACGGTATGAGTATCGATATGTTCTTTGACGAGTACCTTGCTGAACGCGGCTTGCAGCGCTCGGCCGAGGTTGTCCCAGACCACGCCTGCCAGGTCTTTTCTGATATTCCTGAGTCGAAGGCCCGGTCTTCCCTCGATGAGGCCGCGCAGCTTGTCGCTCGCGCTTTGGGGGAGTAGTGACGGTGTCCGATTCCCACGTCTCTGTGCCTTTGGTTGCGCACTTGGGTTCCGAGCCTTTCGCGCTGTCTTTCTCCGGACAAGGCTATGCCTGGCTGCCGACGTTGCGCGACGCCCTTGCCACTGGTGTCGGGCCGCAACTGACTGAGTACCTCGCTGAGGCGGAAGAACTGCTTGCCCCACTGGACGAGGAACTCCTGCCCGCTGCGCCACACGGGTTTGCACCCCTGGCCTGGGCGGATGCGGAGCCGGCGTGGGCGCACGCGCTTGCCGACGTCCCACTTTCCACTCCCGGCATCCTCACCGCACAGCTGGCGGTGCTAGAAAACCTGCGCGCACACGGAGTAGAACTCGAGGACGCCGTGAGCAGCATCGGCCACTCCCAAGGCGTGCTCGCCGCAGCGGTGGTGAAGAAGCGCATGAGCCCAGCGGGGGCTCTGGCACTGGCGCGTCTCATCGGCGCAGCCATGGTGACTACCGCGCGCAGCGCTGGGCTCGTCCGCACCGCGCAGGGCGCACCCATGGCGGCGGTGACCGGTGCGACGAAGCAGCAACTGCATGAAGCCGGTGCCCGCATTGGCCTCGACAACGGACGGGGGCGCTTCGTCATCGTCGGAACACCGGTTGAGCTTGCCCGAGTGAAGGCCGCGCTGCAGGAGAACTCGACCCTTACGGAAGGGGAGGAAGTCAAGCCCGCCGCAGTCACCGTTTCCGACCTTGACGTTTCGGCCGCGTTCCACCATCCCACCATGCAGTATGCGGTGGAACAGGTAGAAAGCTGGGCCGGGCGAATCGGCTTGGACCCAGAAATCACCGCGCATCTCGCGCGCGCCGTGCTCACGGACTACGTGGACTGGCCCGAGCGCGTTGATTCGGCGCTTGACGCTGGGGCTCGCTGGATCCTTGAAGTCGGGCCCACCCGCGGGGTGGAGCCGCTGACACGCGATCTCGTTGCCGGGCACGGCGTGGGCACGCTGGCCGTGGGGATAGCGCAAGGACTGGCTCAGCTCGTGGAACCGGGACGCGCACCTTCTCTGCCACGCGCGTGGTCCGAGTGGGCCCCGCGCGTGGTAAACGGGCGTCTGTCGACTGCTTTCACTCGGGCCACCGGCTACTCACCAGTCATGCTCCCCGGGATGACCCCCACCACGGTGGACCCGGACATCGTCGCCGCGGCAGCCAATGCCGGGCACTGGGCCGAATTGGCCGGCGGGGGACAGCACACCGATGCCATCCTTAAAGAGAACTTGCACACCCTGGGCCGGCTACTGCAGCCTGGGGTTAACGCCCAGTTCAATGCGCTGTACCTCGCGGCTTCCCAGTGGCGCCGCCAGATCGAGGGGCCGAATTCGATTCTGCAGGCACGCGCAGTGGGAGCGCCTATCAACGGCGTGGTGATTTCCGCTGGTATTCCGCCTGTGGAGGAGGCAATAGAGCTGGTGGGGAAGCTCCACGCAGCGAATATCCCGTGGGTCGCCTTCAAGCCGGGAACTTCGGCTCAGGTGGAGGAGGTTCTCCGCGTTGCGGACGCTCTCCCTGAGACCACCGTCATCATGCAGCTGGAAGGTAGCGCGGCCGGTGGCCACCACTCTTTAGAAAGTCTCGATGAGGTCCTTGTTGCTACCTACGCGCGGATCCGTGAGCACGACAATGTCCTTCTCGCCGTTGGTGGGGGAATCGGTACCCCAGCGCGTGGAGCAGAGTACCTGCTGGGCACGTGGGCGCAGCGCTACGGTCTGCCCGCAGCGCCAGTCGATGCCATCATGGTGGGCACCGCTGCCATGGCGGCGAAGGAATCCACCGCATCCAAGTCGGTAAAGCAGGCGCTCGTCGCTGCGAAGCGCGACGACGTTGTATCGGGACGCTCGGACCTGGGGGCAGACATTCACGAGCTGGACAATTCCTTTGCCCGCGCTGGGCGCCTCTTGGATGAGGTGGCCGGTGACGCTGCGGCCGTGGAGACTCACCGCGCGGAGATCATTGAGGCCATCGGGTGCACGTGCAAGCCCTATTTCGGGGACCTTAATGAGATGTCCTATTCCGAGTGGCTGCAGCGCTACCTTGAGCTGTCCTACCTGGACGGCTGGGTCGATGAATCCTGGTTGAGTCGATTCTTGCGCATGGTGGCTCGCGCCGAAGCCCGCCTTCATCCGACCGACCACGGCGAGATTGAGTTGCGCGTTGAGGTTGACCGCGAAAACCCGGCTGCGGCAAGTGCCCAACTGACCGAACTCTACGGTGACGCCGCGCTGCACCCGACCGACGCCGCATGGTTCATCCAGCTCGTGGATGGTCCGGGCAAACCCGCAAACTTTGTGCCGGTCATCGATTCTGACGTACGCCGCCGCTGGCGCCGCGACACCTTGTGGCAGGCGCACGATGAGCACTACGAGGCCGATGAGGTCTGCATCATCCCTGGCACGGCAGCCGTTGAGGGAATCGAGCAGGCCAACGGGCCGGTGGCGCAGATACTTGGCCGCTTCGAACAGGCGGCACTTGCGCTTCTTGACGAGACCGAGGATGGCTCTGGCGAGCCCGCTTTCAGCACTGAAGAGCTCATTCGCCGCGCCCCGGGGCTGAATTGGGCCGGGCGCGAGCAGCCCAACCCTCTGCGCTTGGGCCTTCATGGCGTGGAACTGGAGGCTGCCGGCGACGATGCCATGTGGTTGACCGTTCCGTTCCATTCCGGAGCTGAGCTGCGTGTGCGCATCACTTCGCCGCGCATTCCGGGCGCCTCACCACTGGTCATTGTCGACGATGCCGAATCCGCCATGCGGGAGCTGCTGCGCCAAGCTGCCGGCGGCGACCTACCTGAGGTTGATTCCGGGGCCGCAACAATCAGCGCTGACCTCAGTGCCACCGACATTGCCCAGTATGGTGCGGTGACGAGCGGGGAGATGAGCACTGCTGCCTCGCCCGATGTCCTCGTTGGCCGCGCCTGGCCGGCACTCTTCGCAGTCCTGGCCGGCGCCCACACCGAGTGCGGGGAGCCGATAGTGGAGGGCTTCCTCAACCTTGTCCACCTCGAGCACTCGCTGAGCCTCACACCGCACGCCTGGGATCGGCTTCGCAGCAGCGCCGCCCCCGACGCTGAGCCTTTGGACCTGCGCTACACCGCCGAGCTGGAGGAGGTACGCGATACACCGTCGGGGCGCGTTGTCGACATTACAGTCGGCGTGACTACAGCCGTGCGCGACGAAGAACATGAATTCGCGCAGATGCACGAGCGCTTCCTGATTACCGGACGGCATGGTGATGCATCCGAAACCAACGCGCAAGCAAACAGCCAAGAAAACAGTGCAGGGTCCTCTCTCCGTGAGACTCCGTGTTCCTTCCGCCACCGCACCACCGCGGTGGCACCGGAATCACTGCGGCCCTTCGCCGTTGTAACGGGGGATAGGAACCCCATCCACCTGTCATCGAACGCTGCGGCACTGGCGGGGCATCGTCAAGGCCCGATCGTCCACGGCATGTGGACCTCGGCGCTGGCGCAGGCGGCTGCGGCATTTGACAGCACCCGCGTTCTCGAGTGGTCCGTTACCTGGCTTGCACCCGTGCTTCCCGGCAGTGAGGTGGAGTTTGATGTGGAACGGGTGGGCGTCGACAAGCGGCGCGGCTACGGCGAGGTCCGCAGCGTGACCGCCACCAGCCAGGGCGTACCGGTGCTGCAGGCGCGAGCGACGATGAGCAGCCCCACCACCTTCTATGCTTTCCCGGGCCAAGGCATCCAGTCCCCAGGAATGGGAATGAAGGACTACGCAGAATCCGCGGCGGCGCGCGCGGTATGGGAGCGCGCGGATAAACACACGCGGCGGAGCTTGAGCTTTTCCATCTTGGAGATCGTCCGCCATAACCCCGACACCGTGGTGGTGGATGGTGAGGCATTCACCCACCCGGATGGCGTGCTATATCTGACGCAGTTCACGCAGGTGGCTATGGCGACGCTGGGTTGCGCACAGATTGCAGCGCTTAAAGAATCTGGGGTCCTCGAAAGCGGCGCCTTCTTCGCTGGCCACTCGGTGGGCGAGTACAACGCCCTGGCCGCCTATGCCGAGGTCCTGTCCTTGGAGGCGGTCCTGGACATTGTTTATGTCCGCGGTCTAACCATGCACCGTCTGGTTGAGCGCGATTCCGCTGGCCAGTCGCTCTACGGTTTGGCGGCGCTGCGTCCGCACAAGATGGGGATGAGCGCGAGCGAGGCCTTTGCCCACGTTGCGCGCGTGGCCGCGGATACGGGCGAGTTCCTCGAGGTGGTCAACCACAATATCGCCGGGCGCCAATATGCAGTGGCCGGCACGAAGGCGGGCCTGGATGCACTGGCGAGCGACGCCGAGCGCCGCGCCCCTGGGCAGCGTGCCGTCATCCCCATTCCGGGAATTGACGTGCCTTTCCACTCCTCCCACCTGGTGGGCGGCGTAGCGGATTTCCGCGCGCACCTCGATGTACTCGTTCCTGAAGAAATCAATCTCGACCCGCTGGTGGGGCGCTATATTCCAAACCTTGTGGCGCGGCCCTTCGCGCTGAGCCGCGAGTTCGTGGAATCCATCGCCGCGGTGGTGGATTCGGAACCCATCGCGGAGATTCTGGCGGACTTCGATGGTGCCGTGGCGAGCCCGGCGCGCCTGGGCCGTACCCTGCTCATCGAGCTTCTGGCCTGGCAGTTTACTTCCCCCGTGCGCTGGATAGAGACCCAGGATTTGCTCCTCGCGCAGCTTGGCGTGGAGCGTTTCATCGAGGTCGGTGTGGGCACCGCGCCGACGCTGACCAACATGCTGGGCCAAACCCTGCGCCTTCCCCAGCACGCGGGCAGCGCAGACCTCGAGGTGCTCAACTATGAGCGCGACCATGGGCGAGTCTTTGCCGAAGACGCCGAGCCGGCACCCGGGCCAGCAGCGAAGGCGGTCGCAGAGCAAGCCGCACAACCGGTTAGCGCCGAAGCGGAATCGGTCGAATCTGAGTCGAGGCAGTCACCGCAGACCACACACCAGGAAGAAACCGTGCAGGCACCACGTGAGGAGGCGCCGGCCGCCGTCGGGGACCTCCCGCTGAGCGTGCACCAGGCACTCGAGATGCTTATTGCGTTGTGGACGAAGGTCCGCCCCGACCAGATGGAGGCGACTGATTCCATCGAAAGCCTCGTGGAAGGCGTATCCTCTCGCCGCAACCAGTTGCTCGTTGACCTTGGCGTGGAATTCGGCATCAGCGCCATCGAGAATGCTGCGGATACACCCATCCCGCAGCTGGCGGAGAGTGTGGCGCAGCGCGCGCCGGGCTATGCACCATTCGGGGAGGTCCTCACAGAGCAGGTTGCGCAGGTGCTCAACCGGCTCACGGGACCGGCGGGCAAGAAGCCCAGCTACGTGGCCGAGCGCGTGAGCGGTACCTGGGGATTGGGGCCAGGCTGGGTCGACCGCGTGACTGTGCAGCTGGTCCTGGGCACGCGCGAGGGCTCCTCGTTGCGCGGCGGGGACTTGGCCAGCTTGCCCACGACCGGTGTGGCGTCGGTAGCTGAGCTTGATGCGCTGATTGATGCCGCCGTGCGCGCCGCCGGGGAATGTGAAGGAGTCTCACTGCAGAAGGCCGCAGCGGCAACGCCACACGAGGCCGTGGACCCGGAGGCGGTGCGCGCCTATACCGAGCGCCTTGAATCGGCGCTGGAGGACTCCGCCCGCGCCGCACTCGCCGCTCTCGGCTGTGAGGAGACCCTGATTGAGCAGGGGGACAGCGCAGCACGCACGGAGCTGGAGCAGCTCGTTGCCACGGAGCTGGGGCCGGACTGGCAGCAGCGCGTCGCCCCCGCTTTTGATGCGCGCAAGGCAGTGCTTCTCGACGACCGCTGGGCCAGCGCCCGCGAGGACATCGCCCGCGCAGCCGCCGCCGGAGAAACAGAGCCTGAACTCGACGTGCTGGGCGCCGGTGAGGAGGTAGCGCTCTTAGCCGAGCACTTCGGCTATGAGGATCTGGCCCGCGATGCCCGCACCCCGGCCGATGGGTTGCTCTTGGCTGACCAGGTGGCGGTGGTGACCGGTGGCTCGCCGGGTTCGATTGCCGCCGAGCTCATTGGCGAGTTGCTCGCGGAGGGCGCAACCGTGATTGCCACAACCTCCCAGCTAAGCCACGAGCGCCTGGAGTTTTATAAGGAGCTCTACCACAGGCGGGCTGTCGGCGCGGCCGCGCTGTGGGTAGTTCCAGCAAACCTCAGTTCCTTCGCGGACGTGGATGCGCTCGTGGAATGGATTGCGGCAGAGCACACCGCCACCGTGGGCGGTAAAACCGTGCAGATAAAACCGGCCTATGTGCCGGACCTGCTCTTTCCCTTCGCCGCGCCGCGCGTTACCGGTACCCTCCAGGATGCCGGTGCGGGGGCGGAGTCCCAGATGCGCCTGCTGCTGTGGTCGGTGGAAAAACTTATTGCGGCGCTTTCCGCTGTGGGTACGGATACACGCGTGGGCCACCGCCTGCACGTGGTGCTGCCGGGCTCACCCAACCGCGGGCGCTTCGGCAGCGATGGCGCCTACGGCGAGGCCAAGGCGGCCCTCGATGCCTTGGTTAACCGCTGGTCTTCCGAGCAATCCAGCTGGGGAGCGCGCACCTCGCTGGTGCACGCCCACATCGGGTGGGTGCGCGGCACCGGCCTGATGGGCGGCAACGATCCGCTGGTTGAGCAGGTGGAGGCCCGCGGCGTGCGGACCTTCTCAGCGAAGGAGATGGCGGTGCAGCTTCTCGACGTCACCGCGTCCCCGCAGATCCGCGCTCAGGCAGCGTCCTCACCGCTGAGCGTCGACCTCACCGGCGGGCTGGCCGATGCTGAGTTGGACCTAGCCGCACTTGCCCGGGCGTCACAGCCAGAGGAAGCAGATGCACCACTGGTAGCTGGTAGCTCGCGCGTAGAGAAGGCTTCGCGAACGGCGAAGGCCCTGCCGAACGTGCTGAAACCTGCGGAGTCGACCAGCCCCGACTTCAGTGGGGTAACGCAGACTCTCGAGGACATGGTGGTCATCGTCGGCGCGGGAGAGCTCGGTCCGCTGGGCTCCTCGCGTACCCGCTATGAGGTGGAGGTCGGCGGAGAGCTCTCCGCAGCTGGCGTGCTGGAGTTAGCCTGGAGCCGCGGACTCGTCAGTTGGGATGAGCGCACGGCCGGATGGCTGACAGCCGAAGGTGAAAAGTTAGCAGAGGAAGACGTCTACGAGCGTTTCCACGACGAAGTTCTCGCTGGGATTGGTGTACGCCGCTTCCACGATGATTTCGGCCCGCACCTGCCCATGGAGGCTAACCTCGCGCCTGAGCTGACCACCATTTATCTAGAGAAGCCGCTGAGTTTTAGCGTGCCGGACGAAGAGACGGCGCGCAGCTTCGTCGACAGCTGCGAGGGTGCCACGTTGCGGCGCGTTACTGATCAGACTGGCGAGGTTGAATGGCAAATCACCCGGCCCGCCGGCTCCGCAGTGCGGGTTCCGCGGCGCGTGGCCATGACCCGCTTCGTGGGCGGCCAGATACCGGAGGGCTTTGACCCACAGGTCTACGGCATCCCCGCGGACATGGTGGATAACCTCGACCGGCTCGCCCTGTGGAACCTGGTGTGCACAGTGGATGCCTTCCTTTCTGCAGGCTTTAGCCCGGCCGAACTCTTGTCCCATGTCCACCCGGCGCGGGTGAGCTCCACCCAGGGAACCGGCATGGCAGGCCAGGAGGCGCTGCGCTCGCTGTACGTCGACAAGCTCTTGGCCCAGCCACGCCCCAATGACATCCTCCAGGAAGCGCTGCCCAACGTTATTGCTGCGCACGTGATGCAGTCCTATATCGGCGGCTATGGCCAGATGGTGCACCCGGTGGCCGCCTGTGCCACGGCGGCGGTGTCGGTGGAGGAGGGCTTCGACAAGCTGCGCCTGCACAAGGCGGACTTCGTCGTGGCCGGCGGCATCGATGCCCTGTCGATTGAGGGGATCACCGGGTTCGGTGACATGGCAGCCACTGCCGATAGCGCGGAGTTGGAAGCGAAGGGGATTGAGCATCGCTTCTTTTCCCGCGCTAATGACCGCCGTCGTGCCGGCTTCGTGGAATCCGAAGGCGGCGGGACTATCTTGCTCGCCCGGGGAAGCTTTGCCGCACAGATGGGGCTGCCCGTCCTTGGCGTGGTGGGCTTTGCCGAGTCCTTCGCCGATGGTGCGCACACCTCCATCCCCGCGCCGGGCTTGGGCGCACTCTCCGCGGCGCGGGGCGGTAGGGAGTCTCGCCTGGCTAGCTCGCTGAAGGCGCTGGGGGTCGGCCCCGACGATATCGCTGTGGTGTCGAAGCACGATACCTCCACCAACGCCAACGACCCCAACGAATCTGACCTGCACGAGCGCATCGCCGCCGCCCTCGGCCGCAGCCCCGGCAACCCGCTCTATGTGATGTCGCAGAAGAGCCTGACCGGGCATGCCAAGGGCGGTGCCGCCGCCTTCCAACTCATCGGTCTGACCCAGGTACTGCGCAGCGGAATTCTCCCGCCGAACCGTTCCCTGGACTGCGTCGACCCCGTGCTGCGCCGCCACGAGCACCTGGTGTGGCTGCGCCAACCGTTGGACCTGCGCCCCACTCCGCCGAAGGCGGGCCTGGTGACCTCTCTGGGCTTCGGGCACGTCTCCGCCCTCATCGCGCTGGTTCACCCGAGTGCTTTCTTTGCCGCATTGGCTCGGGAGCAGGGTGAGGGCGTGGCCGAAGCCTGGCGGGCGGCCGCCTCCGATCGCGAGCAGCGTGGACTGCGGCGCTTAGAAGAAGGTATGCGCGGTGGGCCAGCGTTGTACGAGCGGCCGGTGAAGCGCAACTTGGGAGCAGGCACAGCTGACGAGGTAGCAGAACGTGAGGCAGCAACGCTGCTGAGCGAATCCGCGCGGCTTCGCAACGGCATGCTCGAACCGGAGGGAGGAGACACAACGAAACGGGGGTAGCAGGCGCTAGAGTATCCCCAGCGTGTCCCCTCTGGAACGATAAAGAAGCAGGTCAGGCGGGTTGGAGAAGTCCCCCAATCTGGGGCACCATGCAAGGGTGAATAAAGCTAAGAAGCCACTACTAGGCCTTATTTCGGTAGCCGCTGCCACCCTTCTTGCCGCCTGCTCCGCCACCGGTGGTGCGCCCCGTCCCGAAGCTGACGGTGAGCTAGCCGGTGGCGTCGACACCGAGCGTCTTGTCGTTGCCATGATTTCCCATGGCGCACCAGGTGATACGTACTGGGATCTCGTGCGTAAGGGCGCGGAGGACGCCGCGCGCAAGGACAATATCGAGTTGCGTTACTCTTCCGACCCGGAAGCGCCCAACCAGGCAAACTTGGTCCAGTCCGCCATCGATTCCGGGGTGGATGGCATCGCCGTGACCATGCCCAACGCTGGAGCGATTGGACCGGTGGCCAAGAAGGCCTCCGATGCGGGCATCCCCACCGTGGGCCTTAACGCAGGCATGGATGATTACCAGAAATACGGCATGAGCGCCTTCTTCGGCCAAGAGGAAAAGGTCGCCGGCACCAAGGCTGGTGAGCGCCTCAAAGACGATGGCGCCAAGCACGTTCTGTGCGTCATCCACGAGCAGGGCAACTCTTCTCAGGAGTCGCGCTGCGCCGGCGTGAAGGACGGGCTGGACAACGGCAAGGTGGAGATCCTGTACGTCAACGGCAAGGATCTCACCGCCGCGCAGTCCACCATCAACGCGAAGCTGAGCCAGGACCCGTCCATTGACTGGGTCATGGCGCTGCAGGCCTCCGTGGCCATGCGCTCCGCTGACGCGGTTGCTGACGCCTCCTCTAAGGCTAAGGTCTCCACCTTCGACACCAACGCCGAGCTTGTCGACGCCATTGCGGATAAGCGTATCCAGTGGGCCGTCGATCAGCAGCCCTATATGCAGGGCTACCTCGCCGTCGATTCACTGTGGCTGGCACACCGCAACGGCTCCACATTGGGCGGCGGACGCCCCGTGTACACCGGCCCCTCCTTCGTGGATTCCACCAACGTGGACATCATCTCCGAATCCGCTAAGGCAGGCCTGCGATGAGCGAAGCCACGACTGCATCAGACGAGGCGCAATCAACCCCCGCCGATACCCGCCTGACCCGCCGCAGCGGTTTCGCGCGCCTCATCCGCCGACCCGAGTTGGCCAGCCTGCTCGGCGCGGTGGTCATCTTCGTCCTCTTTATGATTGTGGCGCCCGCCTTCCGCTCGGTGGAGGCCTTCTCCACGGTGCTCTACGCCAGTTCCACGCTGGGTATCGTGGCCCTGGCGGTGGGCCTGCTCATGATTGGTAATGAGTTTGATTTGTCCTCCGGCGTGGCGGTGACCTCCGCGGCGCTCGTGGCCACCATGCTCAACTACAACTTCCACCTCAACTCGTGGGTGGGCGTGGGGCTGTCCCTCATCACCGCACTGGCCATCGGTGCGCTCAACGGCTTCCTTGTGGTGCGCACCAAGATTGACTCCTTCCTCATCACCCTGGCGGCCTTCCTTATGCTGCAGGGTCTCAACTTGGCGATAACCAAGCTGGTGACCGGCCAGGTGGCCACCCCCACCATTTCGGACATGGAAGGCTTCGATTCTGCCCGCATCATTTTTTCCGGCACCATCCACATCGGCAGCTTGAGCATCCGCGCCACCGTCATCTGGTGGATCCTCTTCGTCGCCATCGCCTCGTGGGTGTTGTACAAGACGCGCTGGGGAAACTGGATCTTCGCCGTTGGTGGCGACGATGAAGCCGCCCGCGCCGTCGGTGTTCCCGTGCGCCGCGTCAAGGTGGCGCTGTTCATGCTCGTCGGATTTGCAGCGTGGTTCGTGGGCATGCACACCCTTTTTGCCTTCGATTCCATCCAGGCCGGCCAGGGTATTGGCAACGAGTTCCTCTACATCATCGCTGCGGTCATTGGAGGCTGCTCCATGACCGGCGGGCGCGGTACCGCGGTGGGCACCGCCATCGGCGCGCTTATTTTCGGCATGACCAACCAGGGCATCGTGTACGCCGGCTGGAACCCCGACTGGTTCAAGTTCTTCCTCGGCGCGATGCTGCTCTTTGCCGTGCTCACGAACACTTCGGTGGCCAACTTTACGAGGAAGCGATAACCATGATTGAGTTGCACGATATTTCCCAAACATTTGGCAACTTCCACGCCCTGCGCGGTATCAACCTCCGCGTCAAGGAAGGCGCAGTGACCTGCGTGCTGGGTGATAACGGCGCGGGTAAATCCACGCTGATTAAAATCCTCGCCGGCCTCAACCAGCCCACCGGCGGCACTATCACCGTCGATGGGGAAGAGGTGAATTTCACGAGTCCGCGCGATTCCCTCGGCGCCGGTATTGCCACCGTGTACCAGGATTTGGCGTTGGTGCCCTCGCTGTCTGTGTGGCGAAACTTCTTCCTAGGCCAAGAGCTCACCGGGGCGCTGGGGAGCTTGCGTGAGGAGGAAATGAAGCGCATTACGCACGAGCAGTTGTCCGAAATGGGCATTGAGCTTGGCGATGTCTCCGTGGAACTCTCCGCCCTCTCCGGTGGCCAGCGCCAGGTGGTCGCCATTGCCCGCGCCATCTACTTCGGCGCGCGCTACATCATCCTGGATGAGCCCACCGCCGCGCTCGGCGTGAAGCAATCAGGCATGGTGCTGCGCTTTATCGACGCCGCCCGCGAACGCGGCATGGGCGTGGTGTTTATTACGCACAACCCGCAACACGCCTACCTCGTGGGCGATCACTTCATCGTGCTCACGGTGGGGCAGATGTCTCTCGACGCTTCCAAGGAGGAGGTCACGCTGCCGGAGCTGACCCAGTGGATGGCCGGCGGCGACGAATTGGAGGAGCTCAAGCAGGAGCTGGCGCGCTAAACCACGGTTGGCGCAACTAAGCTGGTCTGCATGACTATGAGTGGCGTGAGCGTGGGCACCGACTTGGTGCACATTCCGTCCTTTGCCCAGCAATTGGAGCTTCCCGGCACACGTTTTGCGCGGGTCTTCAGCGCCTCCGAGCTGCGCGTGGCGCAGGCTCGTGGGCTAATCGGTGCTGCCCGCGCGCAGCACTTCGCGGGGCGCTGGGCAGCGAAGGAGGCCTTCATCAAGGCGTGGTCGCAAGCGCTCTACGGGCGCCCGCCGGTCCTGGCGGAGGAGGCCGTGGACTGGGCCGAGATTGAGGTCCGCCCGGATGCGTGGGGGCGCGTGGCAGTTGAACTGCGCGGGGAGATTGCCCGGCTCGCGCGGGAATCCCTGGGGGATTTTTCTACGGCGTTGTCGATCAGCCACGATGGTGACTACGCCACCGCTACCGTGCACCTTTCGCGGCACACGCCATAACCCACGCCATGACCTAGGCGCTGGTCGCGATGGCGAAGAGGTAGGCGATGAGCATGCGCTTAATCTCTTCCACCACGCCATCGAAGCTCTCCTCGGAGCGCATGGTGCTGTAGTTGAGCAAGGACACCACGGTGTGGACGAGGAAGGCGGCGATTTCCACTCGGGCGTCGGCGTCCATGCCCTGGGCAAGAGGCTCGATGATTTCCGCGATGGGCTTGAGCAGGCTGAGCTCCGTGTCGGCGGCCGTGGCGCGGGTCGCGGGTGTGGACTGCACGGCGTGCCACACCGCGCGGCGAGAGGGGTCGTTGCGCCAGACGCGGGCCATACGGTCGATGAATTCTTCCAGGAAGTCCGGCCACTGCAGGGCCGGCACGCGCTGGGAAAAACGCTCGACCTCCGCCTGCATTGCGGCGGTGTCTTGGCGGTCGAGCTCGCAGATCAGCACGTACTTGTTGGCAAAGTACTGGTAGAGCGTGCCAATCGGTACTTCCGCGCGGCGCGAGACCTCGTCGAAGGTAAAAGACTCAAAGCCATGGTCCACGAGCGTCTGACGCGCGCAGGACAAAATCCGGTCATACTTGGCCCGGCTGCGTGCCTGCGCTGGGCGGCGCCTAGGGACCAGAATCTCCGGTGACTTCGAGCTAGATTCCACGGTTTAGTTGAGCCCCTTGAGCACGCGGGCGACGTGGCCAGTGGCCTTGACGTTGTACATGGCCTGGCCAATGGTGCCGTCTTCCTCGATGAGGAACGTGGAGCGGATAACACCCTGGACGATCTTGCCGTAGTTCTTCTTCTCGCCGAAAGCAGCATAAGCCGTCATGACCTCCTTGTCGGGGTCAGACAGCAACGGGAAATTCAGCTCGTGGTCCTCGCGGAACTTCGCCAGTGCCTCGGGCTTGTCAGGGGAGATTCCCACCACGGCGATGTTCATGCCATTGAGTTGTTCCAGGCTGTCGCGGAAGTCGCAGGCTTCCTTCGTGCAGCCAGGGGTGTTGGCGCGCGGGTAGAAATAAACCACGACGCGCTGGCCGGCGTAGTCGCTCAGGCTCACGGTGTTGCCGGCATCATCGCTCAAGGAAAAAGCGGGGGCTTTGTCCCCTACGGACAGTCGTTGTGCTTCAGTCATGGTGTCTACCTTACCGTGCTCTGTTCAAGGGCTCTTTCGCTCATCGATGTTCACTCGGTGCAGCGTGGGTGAGATAAACGTTGACCGACTCTGCAGACACGCTGGCGGTCAATGTAGAATGTCCACGTTAGAACCACAACGGTTAGATAGAAGCTAACCGCAACAACACCGAACGAAGTCAAAATTCAGGAGATTCACGTGGCACGCAACATTGATGATATCCAGCGCGACATCGAGCGCACCCGCCGTCAGCTGGCTAGTACCTTGGATGAGCTCGCTGATCGCAGCAAGCCGCAGAACTTCGTCGAGGATGCTAAGGGCGCGGCAACCCAGAAGCTGCAGGAGCGCAATGTGCAGATGGCGCTCGCCGGCGTTGGCGCGGCCGTCGTAGGCCTCATCGCTTTTTCCGTCTTCCGCTCCAAGCGCCGTAAGTCCGATATCAAGGAGCTGCAGCGCCTGCTCGCTGAGCGTCGCTAGCGCGGGCGCGCGCCAGTGGGCGCGACTGCGCGCAGAGAGGCCCTGCCTTGGGGAATGCCTGGGGTGGGGCCTTTTTACGCTCCGCATAAATTAGAAAGAGCATTGCCTACCCTATGACAGCTTTGGGTAGCCTTACCTGACTGTGTAGTATGAACCTCCGGACAGACCGCAAGACGAAAGTTTGAAGGAGAAATTGTGCTTCACGTATCGACGCCTGCAGGTCAGGCATCCCGTCCACGCACCGGGCGAGTGGTAGGGGCGTGCGCCATGGTGGCGGCGCTGGCCGGCGCGCTGGCGGGCTGTGCCGCCGACAATGCCGGTGCTGGCAGCGAGCAGGCCGGGACTGCTGCTGTGAGTTTCACAGACCTTGCCGGCCGCCAGGTGGAGCTGGACCACGCGCCGGAACGCGTCATCCTGGGAGAGGGCCGCAGTGTCTTTGCCACCGGCATCCTCAACAAGGAAGACCCGCTGGACAAGGTCGTGGCCATCGGATCGGACCTGAAGCAGAATGTGCCCGACTACTACCGCGAGCTGGAAAAGACCACGCCCAAAGTCAACGAGCTGCCGGAAATCGGCGGCTTCACCAAGGGTGACGTCACCGTGGAGGAGCTCATCAGCCTCGACCCGGACCTCATCGTGCTCTCCAAGGATCAATATGAGGCCTCCCAGACCGCCGGGCTCACCGACAAGCTGGACCAGGCCGGCCTGACCTATGCCGTCACAGACTTCCGTTCCAAGCCCTTGGAGAACACCGTGCCCACCATGGAAATCTTCGCCGATATCTTCGGCCACGAGGACCGCGCGGAGGAGTTCATCGCAGACTGGCAAAAGAACGTTGACCTGGTAACTGAGCGCGCAAAGAAGGCGCAGGATAAGCCGTCCACCTTCGTGTGGCGTGCAGCAGGTATCTCAGATTGCTGCGGCTCGTGGAACGACTCCAACATTTCTGAACTGGTCAATGTCGCCGGCGGAAAGAACGTGGCAGATGGCATCATCGAGGGCGAGTCCGGCGCGCTGACCCCGGAGAAGGTCATCGACGCCGATCCCGACATGATCATCGCCACTGGCGGTGACTGGTCCGCCAAGGTGGATAACGCAAAGGGCCACACCGGCTTCGCTGCCGCCGGCTATGGCATCAGCGATAAGGATGCCCACGACAGCGCCGCTTCACTGGCCGGCGTCCAACCTGGTTTTGAGGACCTCTCTGCCGTCAAGGAGCACAACCTCCACGGCCTGTGGCACCAGTTCTACAACTCGCCCTTCAACTACCTGGCACTCCTCCAGATCGCCGCGTGGCTCCACCCGGAGGACTACGCAGACGTCAACGTCCAGCAAGAATGGGCCGAAGCCCAAGAGAAATACTCGCCCGTCCCCGGCGACGGAACCTTCTTCAGCACCAACTAGTCATGAGCATTCTCACATCAACCACGCGCACGGCAAACCCTGAACGAACCACGCGTGCAGAAACCGCGGAACTTCCTGTGGAGGCCCTCGCGCACGAACATTCCCGAGTGACCCGCCGCCGCATCGCTATCGTCGCCGGGCTTATCGTCGTAGCACTCGCCGCCTTCGTCGTGAGCGTGATCGTTGGCGCCATCGACCTCACCCCGGGGCAGGTGTTGCGGGGGATGGTGGACCCGGGAGGCGTCGACAAGCAAACGCGTACAGTCCTGTGGAGCCTGCGCCTGCCTATGGCCGTCATGGCGCTGCTCATCGGGGCTAGCCTGTCACTGGCTGGCGCGCAGATGCAGACCATCCTGGATAATCCGCTGGCGGAGCCTTTTACCCTCGGCATCTCCGCGGCGGCTGCTTTCGGCGGGGCCAGCGCCATCGTTCTGCGGTGGCAGCTCCTGGCCCAGCCGCAGTTCAACCTCGCGCTCATCGCGTGGCTGTCGGCGGCGCTGGCCACGGCCATCATCGTCGTCGCCGCCGTCATCCGCGGTGCGAAGTCCGAGACGATGGTGCTGCTCGGTATCGGCCTCGTCTTCTTCTTCCAGGCCATGTTGGCGCTCATCCAATACCGCTCTTCTAGCGAGGCTCTCCAGCAGATCGTTTTCTGGTCCATGGGTTCCCTCACCCGCGCTAGCTGGCAGGCCAACGCCGTGCTGGCCGGCGTGCTTGCGGTGGCGATTCCCATCCTGGGGGCGCTGTCGTGGCGGCTGACGGCGTTGCGGCTTGGCGACGCCCGCGCCACCGCCCTCGGCATCAACACTTCCCGCCTGCGCGTGATTGTTCTCGTCGTGGTCTCACTCGTCGCGGCAACCACCGTGGCTTTTGCCGGCATCATCGGATTTATCGGCCTGGTGGGCCCGCACATCGCACGCATGTTGGTAGGCGAGGACCAGCGCTACTTCGTGCCGGCCTCCATGGCCGCGGGCGCAGCGGTGATGTGCGCCGCCCACGCGCTAAGCCTCCTGATTAAGCCCGGGCTGGCCATCCCCATTGGCATCGTCACCTCGCTTCTGGGCGTGCCGTTCTTCATCGCCATCGTCATGACCCGAAGGAGGGCATTGTGGACGTAGAACTCACCATCACCGATCTATCTGCCGGCTATGGCTCGCGCACGGTGGTGGACGGGCTGAGCCTTCCCACCCTGTGCGGCGGGCAGGTCGTGGGGCTGCTGGGGCCGAACGCGTCCGGCAAGACCACCACCATCAAGACGCTCGCCGGGGTGCACCGCGCGCGGGGTGGCACGGTGGGCTTTCGCGTCGACGGCCAGGTTCCGAGCGGACAGCGGCGCCGCCAGCTTATCGGCTATGTGCCGCAGGGGCTGCCGCACACCGCGGCGCTGCGGGCGTTTGAGGCGGTGCTGATTGCGGCGCGTCGGGAAGCATGTGAGGACCCCGTCACCCGCACCGCCGAGGTCCTGCACTCCATGGGGCTCGACGACATTGCGCAGCGCTACCTCAACGAGCTCTCCGGCGGCCAGCGCCAGCTCGTCGCCGTGGCGCAGATGCTGGTGGGGACCCCTGGGCTTATGCTTCTCGACGAACCCACCTCCGCCCTCGATCTCAACCGCCAGCTCTTCGTCTTGGGCCGCGTGCGGGCAAAAGCTCGGGAGGAAGGCAGCCTCGCGTTGGTAGCGATTCATGACATCAACCTGGCGGCCCGGATGTGTGACCAGCTCGTCGTGCTCCACGGTGGCAAGGCCCGCGCCCATGGCGCGCCGGGGGAGGTGCTCACGGAGGAACTCTTGCGCGAGGTCTACGGCGTAGAGACGGATGTGCTGGACCACCGCGGGCAACCCGTCGTGGCGCTGCGGGAGGTTAGTTAGACTCGGGCCGTGTGAGCCGAAATTCGCCCGAGAACCTCCTGTTGTACCTCACCCCGGAGGATGAAAACACCATACGGGAAGTCTACGCAGCCCTGGCTCAGCGTGGCTTTCCGGTGCAGCACCAGCGCCCACACATTACGGTGACGTTCGCGCCGGTGCTCGAGACTTCAGTCGTCGACGAGGCTCGCAGCCTGCTCCCACCGCTGATGCCGGCGCAATTTCATCGAGTAGGAACGGTGGTCTTCGGAAGGAAAAGCAAGCAGACCGTGGCCTGGCTTCTGGAGACCACCGATGAGCTAGAAATTGCGGCGCGGAAGATAAGCGCTAAGAACCCCGAGGGGCGCGGACCACGGTGGACGCCGCATCTGACGATGGGCCTGCGCCTGCCCCGGGCACTGGTGCCTGACTATATGCGCGCCCTCGATGAGATTGCTGGGCCGGAGCATAAAGAATTCAGTGCAGAATCTGCCGCCTGGTGGCGGCCCAAGACGCAGCGCCTGGAGGTCTTTGGGGCGGCCACGGAATGAGGAAACCCCCTTCATCGAAGGATGAAGGGGGTTGAACTGTGCGCCATCAGGGAATCGAACCCCGAACCCACTGATTAAGAGTCAGTTGCTCTGCCAATTGAGCTAATGGCGCTTGTGTTTACTCGGTGACTGCTGATTTCCTCAGTGCCTGCCGTGCAACGAGATGTAACTTTAACACCCTCTTTGTAAAAAGGTAAAATCGCCAGGTAGTTGGTGGTTTATTGGGGTCTTCGGTGGTGGCGTTGTGGCCGCTTTGAAGGAGGGGCGAATTGGGTGCGCAACGGGTGGGTAACGAAACGGTTAAGGGTGGTGGCGTCAACTGGTTTGAGAGGTGCGCTGGCGGTTAGGCTATGAGAACTCTTGTCATTGTCTTTAATCATTTCTATGAGCTAGGGGTTTCTGTGCGTTCTCTATTCCCTTCTGCACGTCCCGCAGTACTTCTCTCGAGCCTCGTTGCAACGGCTTCCCTTCTGGCCGCCTGCACCATCGGCGGGGCCGCGGATTCTGGCCCAGCCGAAAACCAATCGGAAGCAGATGCTCAGACGAGTGCTTCGGCGGAGGCGTCGGCCTCGGCAGCCGCTAAAGCGAAGCAGCTGAAGTTTTCCGTCAAGGACGGTGCTAGCAATGTTGATCCATCCGAACCGGTAGAAGTGAACTCCCCGGCTGGCCTGAAGTCGGTGACGATGACCAACGAGGCTGGCATTGAAGTGGAAGATGAGCTGTCCTCGGACTCGACCACGTGGAAGAGTGCTGAGGTGCTGGGATATAACCGCACGTACACCATCGATGCCACGGACAAAGATGGCACCCACAAGACCATCACGTTCACCACCCCGCAGGCCGCAGGGGTATCCGAGGTAGCTTTGAGCCCACTGCCGGACTCCGAAGTAGGCGTGGGTCAGGTTATCGGCGTGCGCTTTGGCAACTACGTCACTGACCGCAAGGCGGCCGAAAAGGCCATTACGGTCAAAACAGAGCCCGCCGTCGACGGTGCTTTTTACTGGGTGAATAACCAGGAGGTGCGCTGGCGCCCGGAAAACTATTGGGAGCCGGGTACGAAGGTGACTGTTGACGTCGACCTGTACGGTCGCAACCTCGGCGGCGGTGTCTACGGCGGCGAGGATGCCTCAACCAACTTTACTATCGGCGACCGCGTCATCACGCTGATCGATAACAACACGAAGATGATGTCGGTGTTCAAGAATGGTGAGGTGCTGCGCCGCATTCCTGTCTCGATGGGCAGGGATGGCCAGTGGGATACCCCGAACGGCGCCTACATCATCGGTGACCAGTACCCGTCCCTCACCATGGACTCGACTACCTTTGGCCTGGCTCTCGACGCTGGCGGTTACAAGACCGACGTTCAGTGGGCGACGCAGATGTCCTATTCCGGAATCTATGTCCATGCGGCGCCTTGGGCTGTGGGTGCGATGGGCAGTTATAACCAGTCCCACGGCTGTATCAATGTAACTACTGAGGCTGCTCAGTGGTTCCAAAACACGGTCAAACGCGGCGATATTGTGAGGGTTTCCAACACCGGCGGTGGTGTGCTGAGTGCGCTCGATGGTCTAGGGGACTGGAATATGGATTGGGCTACCTGGTCTGCGGGCAATGCTACCGCTAATCAGTAGCTCCCCGGGGATCGATCAGGGTGCACCCGAAAGTTAAAACAGCTAATTCGGCGTCAGTGGCCTAAATGGCTGTAACGGGCAGCATTGCGACGTGCGCGCATGTAATGCAAAGTGTGTGAAGTGTAATGCTTTAACTTCTGCAAAGTGGTTTGCATCACGTCTTTGTTTTGGTGAATCTTGTGGAGAACTAGTTATTCACTGCAAAGATGGAGGCAGAAGTGGATCTCTACGAGTACCAAGCTCGAGACCTCTTTGAAGCTCATGGCGTTCCCACCCTCAAAGGCATCGTTGCGACCTCGGCCGTGCAGGCTGAAGAAGCAGCCGTGAAGTTGGGGACACCGGTGGTCGTGGTCAAAGCACAAATCAAAACCGGTGGGCGCGGAAAGGCTGGGGGAGTCAAGCTAGCGCACAGTCCTGCGGAAGCCGCGGAGAAGGCCAATGAGATTCTAGGCCTGAAGATCAAGGGGCACACCGTGCGCAAGGTCATGGTGGCAGAAGGTGCCGACATCGCTGCGGAATACTACTTCTCCATCCTCCTGGACCGCACCAAACGCCGTTACCTGGCCATGCTCTCCAAAGAAGGCGGCGTGGAGATTGAGAAGCTGGCCGAAGAGCGCCCAGATGCCCTGATTAAGCGCAGCTTCTCCCCACTCGATGGCATGACAGACACCCTCGCTCGAGACATGGCGTATGAGGCGGGGTTTGACGAGGGGGACGTCGCCAAGCTGGTGCCCGTATTCAAGAAGCTCTACACGGTGTACACGGAAGAAGACGCCACGCTTGTAGAGGTGAACCCACTGGTCAAGACATCGAGCGGTGAGATCATCGCGCTTGATGGCAAAATCACGCTGGACGATAACGCGCAGTTCCGCCACCCCGAGCACCGGGACCTCCAAGACCACGGGGCGACCGATCCGCTGGAGCTCAAGGCGCAGAAGATGGGGTTGAACTACGTGAAGCTTGACGGTTCCGTGGGGATTATCGGCAATGGCGCTGGCCTAGTGATGTCCACGCTCGACGTCGTGGCCTATGCCGGCGAGGATTTTTCTTCGCAGCCGAAGCCCGCGAACTTCCTCGATATCGGTGGTGGCGCTAATGCGGAGGTGATGGCCAACGGGCTCGAAGTGATTCTCAGTGATCCGCAGGTGAAATCGGTCTTTGTCAATGTCTTCGGCGGTATTACTGCCTGCGATGAAGTGGCCAAGGGCATCGTGCAGGCCTACAAAATCCTGGACTCGGAGGGGATTGAACCCAAGCCGCTCGTGGTGCGCCTGGATGGCAACAACGCGGAATTGGGACGCGCGATTCTGAATGACGCACACCTGCCCAAACTGGAGCAGGTTGAAACCATGGACGCTGCGGCCCGCCGGGCTGCGGAGCTGGCGAACTAGGAGTAGACATGTCGATTTTTCTCAACAAAGACTCGCGGATCATTGTCCAGGGCATGACGGGGTCCGAAGGTATGAAGCACACGCGTCGCATGCTGGGATCCGGCTCCACCATCGTAGGTGGGGTCAACCCGCGCAAGGCAGGTGAGCGTGTGGATATTGAGGGGCGTGAGATTCCCGTCTTCGGCAGCGTGCGTGAGGCCATGCAGGCTACCGATGCCAATGTCACCGTCATTTTTGTGCCGGCAAAGTTCACTAAGGACGCAGCGGAAGAAGCCATCCGTGCCGGTATTGAACTCGTGGTCATCATTACGGAAGGAATTCCGGTGAAGGACACCGCTGAGCTCTATGCGCTGGGACGAGAATCCAAAACCCGCATCATTGGGCCGAACTGTCCGGGGCTCTACACACCGGGCGAATCTAATGCGGGCATTATTCCGGCAGAGACTGCGCCAAACCCAGGAAAGATTGGCTTGGTGTCGAAGTCGGGCACGCTGACGTATCAGATGATGTACGAGCTATCCGATATTGGTTTTAGCACGTGCGTGGGAATCGGTGGAGATCCGATTATTGGGACCACGCACATTTCAGCGATTGAGGCCTTCCAGAATGATCCGGATACCGAGGTGATCATTATGATCGGTGAAATCGGCGGTGATGCAGAGGAGCATGCCGCTGCCTATATCAAGGACCACGTCACGAAGCCGGTGATTGCGTATATCGCGGGCTTTACCGCGCCGGAAGGCAAGACGATGGGGCATGCTGGCGCCATCGTGTCTGGTGGTTCTGGTACGGCAGAAGGCAAGAAGGCGGCGCTCGAGGCCGCTGGAGTGAAAGTGGGCAAGACCCCCTCGCAGGCAGCGGAGCTGGTGCGAGCGGCCTTGGCTTAAAGATATGGTGCATGAGTCTCAGGACTCAGGCGCCGGTAGGGGGCTAGCGGGGGAGCCCGCGACGCCGAGACACTGTCTTGTCAAAGGGGATCCAAAATCGTAGCGCGGCGTCTTGGTTCTTAGAGATTCCGATGCGCGGCCCGCGGACCCACTCGGGCTCCTCTTCGCGTGCGCCAAGTTTTACCGGGGTTCCGTTATCTTCAAGGCTGAATCCTAAGGCCTTACCCAAATTGCCAGGGCCGCGGGCGAGATTGTGAAAATCCGTGTCGCCCCGGCGCTGGTAGGCAATGTCTAGCCCGTCGATGACTTCTCCGCCGCGGAGCAGGCAGCCCTGACCGGTGCCTTCGGGTGCGCAGACGATATTGCCGTTCCGATGGATGCCATAAGACATGTAGACGTAGAGGCGCCCGGGTGGGCCAAACATGGCTGCGTTGCGCGGTGTGCGGCCCTTAAAAGTGTGTGAGGCTTCATCGTCTGCGCCGAGGTAAGCCTCGACCTCCGTGATGCGTACCGAAACGCCGTTGTGCGTGAGCACCGTGCCCAGAAGCTGGGGAGCAACGACGTCGGCGGTGTCGGTGAAATCGATCATTGCCGCAGTCTAACGTGAAAACAAGCGTTAGGCCTTAGCTCTTTCTTCCTCTGCTTCAATCTCTGCATTGAATTCGCGCTTGGAGGATTGCCACTGGTCCTCAGTCATTCCGATACGCCAGTAGCCAGAGATAGAAACGTCTTCCTTGGGAATTCCAGATTCCACGAAAAGGAAGCGACGCAGCTCTTTGATCATCTCGGCGACACCGTGGATGAACCAGCTGGTTTTCTTCTCCTTGGGAATACCAGCCTCGCGTACCACGCGGGATAGCTCAGTGCCGTGGGTAGCGCCATTGCGGATTACCCAGACGATCTCCACACCCTCGCGGGTGGGCAGCTCGAACGTGCGGTCTTCGTCTTCGATCTCGATGAAGGCAGTAGCGGTCGCGCCCTCGGGGAGATGCTGGACACCCGCACCGATGGCCGGTGCCGCAGATTCATCGCCGGCGAAGATGAAGTGCTCATATTCTTCGGCAGGTCCCCACGCGCCACCTGGGCCGAGGAAGCCGATCTTCTCTCCGGCCTTAGCGGCTCGTGCCCACGGACCAGCCAGACCGGAATCACCGTGGGTGACAAAATCAACGTCGAAGTCCCCGGTCTCCGGGTCTAGGTTAATCAGGGTGTAGGTGCGGAGAATTGGTTGCTTATCACGCGGCTGCTCTTCGCGAATCTGCTGGACATCAAATGGCCAAGAATAATCGGCGCTTTCTGGCACGAATAATAACTTGATGTAGTGATCCGTAAACTCCAGCTCCTTGCCTACAAAAGCCGGGGAGTTCATGCTCAACCGAATCAAATCCGGAGAGACCTGGTAGCGACCAGTCACGGTCGCTTCATGTGCCTTGCGGGGCTTGCGCTTCGGCGCTGCCTCTTTAGCTTGGCCAGCCATCGTTATCACTGTCCTTTGAACACTTGAGTTGCTGTGCGGGCAGAAGGCTTCGCACTATACAATTAGGTAAGGCTAACATACTCAAGTCCGGCTGGTTGTGGGGCTTGATGGTGCGCGGGTGCGGTGGTGCTGGGGCTCAATGCAAAAAGTGAACCCCGCATCCTGCTTGAGCAGAATGCGGGGTCTATTCGGGGTGGCTGACGGGGCTCGAACCCGCGACACCCAGGATCACAACCTGGTGCTCTACCAGCTGAACTACAGCCACCATCGTTGCGGAAAGCAACGAGATACAGGTTAACCCACGTTGTCCGTTTTACAAAAACGCCTGGTAGTCGTTGGTAGTAGCCGCCTTGAGCTCCTCAGCTTCCGGGGTGGAGGGGCCGTTATCCGTACGGAACACGCTGCGGCGATAAAAATCGAGCTCGCGAATGGACTCGATGATGTCCTGCAGGGCTCGATGTGCCATCCCCTTGTCGGGCTGGTTGTAATAGGCCCGCGGGTGCCAGCGGCGTGCCAGCTCCTTAATTGTGGAGACATCAATCATTCGGTAGTGCAGCGCGGCGTCCAGGCGCGGCATGTATTCGCGAATAAAGGTGCGGTCCGTAGCGATGGAATTGCCGGCAAGGGGTGCCGGATGGTTGGCGTCGCAGTGCTTCTCGACGAGCTTCAGTACCGCCTCCTCTGCCTCCTTAATCGTGATTGCAGATTCCCGAATCTCCTTGTCCAGCCCAGACTTCGCGTGCATCTCGGTGACGAAGTCATCCATCTGCGCGAGTTCTTCCTCCGTGGCGTGGACGACGAGGTCAATGCCCTCGTCGAGAATGTTCAGTTCGGCGTCGGTAATCACGGCGGCAACTTCCACGATCACGTGGCGCTTCGGATCAAGCCCGGTCATCTCCAGGTCGATCCAGACGAGGCGGTCGTTCTTAGCGGGGATATCACTCATGTCTTCCACCATAGTTTCTCTTGGGGCGTGGTCGGGAACGCGCGCTCTTGGCTCGGTGGGGGTAAGTGGGGGTGGGGGAAGAGTGTGCTTATCGAAATCGGTCTCTTAATCGATATGTGCTGGGGATTTGTGCTGGATGTCAATGTTGAGGGTGGCGCCTTCTCAACTTTTTTATGATTTCACGCACGAAAGTCGTCGTGGAAGGGGCATTATTAGGTCAGCCTTTAACGTGACGGCACTCACATATTGCGAAGGACGGTAACCTACCGATGTCAGCCTTTCTCGACACCCTCAACTCTTTGATTTGGTCACCAGCACTAGTCTTCCTGTGTCTTGGCGCGGGAATCTATTTCACCGTGGCCACCAAGTTCTTGCAGGTACGCTGCATTCCGGACATGATTAAGCAGCTGAAGGATGGTGAAAGCTCCGATTCGGGTGTCTCCTCCTTCCAGTCGCTGATGATTTCGCTAGCGGGCCGTGTCGGCGTGGGCAATATCGCTGGTGTAGCGACGGCTATTGCCTTCGGTGGACCAGGTGCGGTGTTCTGGATGTGGGCCGTGGCCCTGCTGGGATCTGCCACCTCGTTTGTGGAATGTACTCTGGCGCAGGTTTATAAGGAGAAGGACCAGGACACCGGTGAGTACCGTGGTGGCCCGGCTTATTACATCGAGAAGGCCTACAAGCACACTAAGGCCGGACCATTCATGGTGGTTTATGGCATCGTCTTCGCCATTGCGATGATCCTGGCCACCAGCTACTTCCTGCCTGGTATCCAGGCGAACGGCGTGGCCGCTGCAGTCCAGAACGCTTGGGGTATTGAAGTCGGCTGGTCTGCCCTGGTTCTGGGCGGGATTCTAGCCATCATCATTATCGGTGGTGTCAAGCGCATCGCGAACTTCGCGTCCCTCGTGGTTCCGTTCATGGCGGCTGCCTACATTCTCTTTGCCATCATCATTCTGATCATGAACTTTAACCAGATTCCCGAAGTCTTCGGCATGATCTTTAAGTCTGCTTTCGGCGCCGAGCAGGCCTTCTCCGGCCTGTTGGGCTCGGCCATCATGTGGGGAGTCAAGCGCGGTATTTACTCCAACGAGGCTGGTCAGGGTACCGGTCCGCAGTCTGCTGCGGCCGCGGAGGTGTCCCACCCAGCTAAGCAGGGGTTCGTTCAGGCTTTCGCGGTGTACATCGATACCCTCTTCGTATGCTCCGCAACCGCCTTCATCATCATCTCTACCGACATGTACAAGGTCTTCGAGGGCGAATCTGAGGACGGTCCCGTGCGTTATGCCGGCTCTATCCCGGATGGTGTTGAGGTGGGCCCGGGCTTTGTCCAGCACGGTCTAGACACCCTGTTGGCAGGTTTCGGACCGAGCTTCATTGCCATCGCCATCGCGTTCTTTGCCTTTACTACCGTCTTGGCCTACTACTACATGGCAGAGGTCAACCTGACCTACTTCAACCGCTGGATCAGCAACAAGACCACCCGTCGCGCGCTGGTGTGGCTCCTGCGCATTCTCCTCGTGGTCTCCGTGATTGTCGGAGCTACCACGACTCCGGGTGCAGCCTGGGCGCTGGGTGATATCGGCGTTGGCGCGACTGCATGGCTTAACATCATCGCCATCCTCTTCCTGCAGGTCCCGGCTCTCAAGTGCCTCAAGGACTACAGCGCACAGAAGGCTGCTGGCAAGGACCCGCAGTTTGACCCAGAGGCGTTGGGAATCAAGAACGCAGAGTTCTGGGTAGAGCGCAAGGCTGCCCGGCAGGAAGCCGCGCAGAAAGCTATCGCGGAGCAATCGCCGCTCCAAGGTAAGTAAAGCAATGCCCGCTCTCTTTAAAACAGGAGAGCGGGCATTGTGGTGTTCTAAGCCATCTTCGAATAGAAGCTACCGATGAGCGGTGCAGCAATTGGGGTGGGCACAATCTTACCCAGCGCGTTCATTGCTTTCGAAAGTGGCCCGGGGACCACGCGGCGCTGGTTGCGGGCCATGGCCTCCAGAGTTTCTTCAGAGCAAGACTCGTAGGTGGTCCACAAGAAATCCGGGACGACCTTGTCCACGATCGATTGCTCTTCTTCGGGGATGACGGCATCGCGCACCGGGCCAGGGGCAAGCAGCGTGCAGGTCACGCCGGAGCCCTTGAGCTCGTAGTGCAGGGCCTCAGTAAAGGCGTTGACGCCGGCCTTGGTGAAAACATAGGTGGCGTTGTTTGGAATGGAAACGTTGCCCGCCGCCGAGCCCACGTTACAAATAGCGCCGCTGCGCCGCGGCAGCATTTGCTCCAGAGCAGCGCGCGTCAGACGGTGAACGGCCTTGCCGTTGAGGTCGAACTGCCGGGTTTCATAGTCCCAGTCCTGATCCATGAACTTGCCAAAGCTGGCGATACCCGCTGAGTTGACGATGATGGAGATTTCCTTGCCCGCCATGAACTCGATGACGCGGTCCACGTCCGCTTCCTCGGAGAGGTCCGCTGCCAGCGCAATGGCGTCCACTTCGTGGCGTGAGCGCAGGTCCGCAGCAATGGATTCGAGGACGTCTTCGCGGCGTGCGACGAGGATGACGTTGTAGCCGCGGGCGGCCAGGTCCTTGGCCATCGCAGCGCCAATTCCCTGGCTAGCGCCGGTCAGCAGCGCATAGGAGGAGCGGGTAGGGGCGGGCAGCCCAGGGGAGTGAGCCATAAGCGGCATCCTTTCTCTCAGGGTGGGAAGTCTCCACCCAGCGTAGAGCAATCAGGGTTTAAATCAGGGTAAACACCGATGAATCCTCAGTCCCAACTCTGGATAATGGAAGGTGAAAGGAGAGATCATGAACAACCAACGTTTGACCCGTTCCACAACTGACACGATGCTCGGAGGTGTGTGCGGCGGCATCGCACACACCTACAACCTTGATCCGACCCTGGTGCGCATTCTCTTCGTTGTTGCGACCCTACTGGGCTTCTCAGGCATTCTGCTCTACCTCATACTCTGGGTTGTCATCCCAGTGGAGTAGTTACTGCAGCGGGCCCAGAGCCATGAACCGCTTCCACGTTTCCCACTCTTCGCGCAAGCGTGGCAAGGCGCTGGGTGGGGTGGCGGAGTCGTCGACAAGCACGGCGTCCTGCATGCGCACGCCGTTGTCGAAGAAGAGAGCCGCGTGCCCGGATGCCCCGTAGCGGAGGACCGGCACCAAGTTGAGCCCATCGAAAGACAGCGGGGCGTTGGGGCGCACATCGAGCCCCGCGATCGCCGCGAGCGTGGGTGCCAAGTCGAGCGGGGAGACGAGCTCTGTGCACTCTCCGGATTCTGCAACCCCGGGCCACAGGAGGGACATGGCGGCCTTATCTCCCTGCAGGGAAGACACCGCCACCACACCATCGAGGGTGTCCAGTAGCTGGGGGTTCGGCTGTTCGAGAAGACGAAAGACCTGCGAAGAAGCTGGCTGGGTATCCTCCCGAACCTCGAAGCCAGCGGCCTTGAAAATCTCCGTGATGCGCGTTGTGGCTCCGCGCTGTGGATATTGTCCGGTGAGCACCGCGCGGCGTGATGCCGCATAGCTTGGTGCCGGTACCCACGCGTTAGCGAAGCGCATACCGCGCAGCGCTGATTCCGGGGCGTGGTCAAAAGTCGCGAGGGTGATGTCCATGGAAGAGAGTCCAATCTGTGCCCAAAGGCCACTTTCTGAGGCTTAGTGAAGCCCTAGAAAGTGGCCTTGACCTGCGTGCCCCCAGCAGGATTCGAACCCGCGACAAACACCCCATTGCCCAGCGTAAACTCCTCTTCTACGCCAATTTCCACGACAATTCCACGACCTCTGAAAAACTTTCATCCATACGGCCTGCCACCGCATCCAAATCGTCCTCCCACAAATCAGCATACGTATCCAACGTCATCGCCGCACTCGCGTGGCCAAGCTGACGCTGCACCACCTTCGGATGCGCCCCCGACGAAATCATCAACCCCGCCGCCACATGCCGCAAACCATGAGGCGTCACACGTGGGAAATCATCATCCCTCGCCATACACCGGCCAAGCGCGCAATAAAACCACGTATGATTCGACGGCACCCGCAACGGCGACCCATCAGACCTACACCACACCCAAGAATCCTGAGCCTTCCCGTCCATCAACGGCACCAGCATATCCATCACAAACCTAGGCACAGCTACCACCCGCGCCTCATGAGTCTTAGGCGTACCCACCTCCACCCCAGACCCCACAGTCACCGCGTTACGCCGCACAGTGATACGCCCACGCAGCACATCCACGTCCTGGACTTGCAGCCCAGCAAGCTCACCCCACCTCAGCCCCACGGTGCCTAGCAGCCACACGATTGGCGCATTGTCCCCACACTCGTCAGCGAACATGGCTAACTGCTCCCAACTCAGATACACCTTCCTCGCTTTCGCCTTCCTAGGAAGCGCCACACCCTTCGCCGCGTTAGTCTTCACAATCCCATCACGCACAGCCATATCAAGGATTTGCGACAGCATTGCATGATTCTTCCTCACGATTGATGCGGAACGATCCGTGCTTGATAGCCAGTGCTGAATCTCCGACGACAGCACGGCCCTGACTGGTGTGTCTCCCCATCGTGGTTCGACGTGGATACGCCAAGTCTGCTCCGTTGTCCGCATCGTGGATGGTTTCAGGTGTGTTTGCATCGCGAGCCAGCGCTCACCGAGTTCCTTAATTTTGACGCGCCCGGCATTGGGGTCTATCCAATCACCTTCGCGGATAGCGGTGGCGTTCTTATCGGCCCATGCTTGTGCCGCGCTTTTTGTTCTGAATCCTTGCTTTGTGCGGTTCTTACCGTCAGGGGAGCGGTATTGTACTCGCCACGCCCTGCCCTTCGCGGTCTTGTAGGGCTTAATCGATGCCATAAGATAGACACGTCCTTCCTGATTGTTGGTTGGATATTCCGGCTCCTGGTGCTCGCGACTTCCACATGTTGAGCGCCAAGGGCCGGTCTTGTTTTGTTGGGTGATTAGTCGGCGTAAACCACCTGTATTTCTGTGGTGACTGGACCAAAGTTCACGCCTACTCCAACCTTGCCGCCATGCTTTGGCTTCGTCTCTGTCGACTGGGAGAAGAGGTCAATGAGGTACTTCTCATTGCTTGTGAAGGTTCCGCCGCTGCCCTCGGTCATGCCCGCTTCACCGAGCTTGGTGTAAATGGCGTCACGCTCCGGGCCGTACTCCGCCTTGACGTACTTCTGGGCCAGATTGTTGAGGGTGGGGTCGACGGTGTACCCGTCCCTTTCCATGTTCTTGATGACAGCGGCCCGGACGCGCTGTTCGGGAGTGCTAGCGACACTCGTTGAGCTGGACTCGTTGGAGCTGCCGCCGGGAGCTGCTGAGATACCTGCGATGACGCCGATGATTGCGAGGATGGCGGCGACCGCTCCACCGATGGTTTGGAGGTCTATGCCTTTGAGCATGTTGTTGAAGTTTGGCATTGAGGGAGCCTTTCGGAGAGTTGAGGGTGGTCAAGTTTAGGGACGTTGGCGTGGGTGCTGTGGTCCAGCTGATTACGCGGCTTGTTTCTCGTGGAGAGATTGCCAGGTTCTTAGAATGTGTTTCGTTACTTCGAGCTCGTCCGCTATAGCGGGCAGGTGGCCTTGGTGCCACGCGGCTGCTGCTTCAAACTCATTGGGGGAGATTAGGAGCCGGGCGGCGTATTCGTCGGCGCGACGTTCTTGCCGTTGGTCATAGTGGCCGTTTCCGGTGGGGGTGTCTCCGTAGTGGGCGTGGCCGAGTTCGTGGGCGAGGACGCTTTTGTACTGGCCGATTGATTGGCCGCGCCGTGTGCTGATGATGCGCTGTTGGTGGTCGTACCAGCCGGGTGGCCCGCCGGTGTGGCGTTGTAGCTGCACGCCCATGCTTTCCGCTAGGAGGTGCAGCTGGGCCGCGTTAATCGTCATAGGCATCATTCCTTTCCGCATCCTCGTCGGGGCCGCTGTAGGCCACCGCGCTGAGTGGCATTGAATCATCCACTTCGGACACGGGGGTGAGATGCGGGGTGGAGCTGGCTGCGCAGGCCTCATTGAATTTCTTGTCTATTTCTTCCCAGTTGGAAAACCCTGAGGCCTGGATAGTCTCTCCCAGAACGTCCTTCACATAGGCGGCTTTGATGCTAGCCGCTGCATGTTCAGCAATTTCAGAAGCAGCGTTTAAGGCTAGTGCTTCTGCTTCAAAGGCGTGGATGGTTGCGTGGAGGCGCTCGCCCTTGTTGCTGCCGAGTGAGGCTTCTTCTTCGGTGATGAACTCGGCCTCTACGAGGGCTTCCAGGACGTTGAGATTGAAGGCGCGGGCGAATTTGACGACGAATTCGGGGTCTGCTTTTGCTCCGCCCTTCCATCGGGTAAAGGCGCTCTGATTGAAGCCGGCTTTCTTGGCGGCGTCGCGCATTGTCATGTTTCCGATTATGGGCTCGATGTAATCCCACCAGCGTGTTGAACTCATGCCCCTAACTATATTTGCGCACACGCAAAAGTGCAAGTGATAGCGACAAAGCAAACAAAACTTGCGCAGGAACAAACAGTGATGTAGTTTCATTTGTGTAAGCCCAAACAGGGTTTGCGAAAGAACAAACAAGGAGGTTGCATGACTTTCCTTCATACAGTTCGAGTCCGCAAAGAGTGGCTAGAGAACGCAGTCAATGAAGCAGGAGGCATCGCAGCCCTCGCAGAAAAACTTGATTGCGCACCATCCACAATTAGCCGCCAACTCAACGACAGGGCAGAAGCCGGGCCGCGCCTCATCGGCTCAATCCTCGCGAACTTCCCCGTCACATTTGAGGACGTATTCGACGTAACCGAAGAAGAAATGCGCATACGACGAGTCAGAGTCCGCTCCGTCGCATAAGAAAAGCCCCGCCGAAGCGGGGCATCCAAAACCTACTTAGGAGAATACACCATGAGTGAACTAATCCCCATTCAAGACCGCGACGGCATTCAGGCTGTCATGGGCCGCGACCTACACAAGTTCCTTGGAGTTTCGGAGCGATACACACAGTGGTTCGCCCGGATGGAGGAATACGGCTTTCTTACAGGTCAGGACTTTATCCGAGAAACCGGAAAAAGTACCGGCGGACGCCCTTCGGTTAACCACATCATCAACCTGGACATGGCTAAGGAAATTTCCATGATTCAGCGCACGGACAAAGGTAAGCAGGCCCGCCAGTACTTCATCGAATGCGAACGCCGAGCTAAGGAACCAGCGCAGCTATCACCAGAAGAGCTCATGGCACGCGCCATCAAGGTCGCAGACAGCACCATCAAGGAACTTGAAGCAAAGACGGCAGACCAAGCCCTTGCACTCGAAGCCGCGAAACCAAAAGTGGAGTACTACGACCACTGCGTATCCATCGAGTCGGACGTCATGACAGTCAAGGACTGGGGCGCACACTTCGGGCTTACGGAGCCACAAGCTCGCCAGAAGCTCCTGGACGCAAAGATGATTTACCGCAAGGTACAAACCCGCGAGTGGTCATCCCGCAAGGGTGATGTGGTTGACCGCAATGAGTACCGCGCTTATGCCGCCTACCGCAATCTGTTTGATTTACGCGCCCAGCACAATGCCCCGCGCTACCACAACGGTCAGGTTCGCCAAACCTTGTACGTGCGGGCCGGGTGGGCAATCACCGTAGCCAAAAATGCCGGCATCGAAGTAGACCGATCCATTTATGACATCTTGCCGGAGTCTGCCTAATGGGCATCTCAGACAGACGCTACAAGTAGCCCGAAAGAAGGAACCAATATGCCCACCATCACTCGCACCCACTTCGAAGATGCAACTCCGATCACCGAAAGACTGCCGCACAACACTCTTGCGGAAGCAGTGGAAGCCACCCTTGCCCATGCCCGCGAGGAATACCGCCACGCACACGTGAAACGCATGGACAACACCAACGCAGACCTGTGGGCCTGCAATAACCCTGACTGGCCCTCCTTCGGTCAAGGGTTCTACCTCGAAACACTATAGCCCGACTTAGCAGGCAGGGGAGTGCAAGCCTCCCCACGGGCACCAGGTCGCCGAGGTCTTCCTGCCCAAGGGGATAGGGCAGGAGGTTGGCTGGCCGCGATGAATGAGAACTGAATTAGTGAAGAGCGCCGGATGATACTGGCCCCGTGAGCATGGTTCTTAGATTGCGATGACCGGGGCGAACCGTGAGGTAGGCACCCCAACGTGGTTGGGAGGGAACGAACGGCGCTGACATAAATACCAAGCCCAGAACGGAACACGAATTCATCACTTATTGCCTATATAGCGGGTGGCTGAATTCTTGCAAGCACTACCGGGGTTCGACTCCCCGGCTGGGCACTTGGGGTTGTTAAGCGCATTCTCCCTGTTCAAGGCGAAATGGAGCGTCAAGGCTGTAACCGGCGGGGTCGGACACTGCCCGCTTGGCACTGCACGCCTGCAACCCCCTTCACACACAAAAGACCCCCGCGACTGCTGTAACTACGCGGGGGTCTTGCTCTGTCCACCTGAAACGGAGACACCCATGAATACTACACCGGCCTGGCTCACCGTGAAGGACGCCGCCGAATACACCGGCCTGCATGCCGAAACAATCCGCACCCTTATGCGGCGCGGCGAGATTGAGGCCCGCAAACCAGGCAAGACCTGGCGCACAACACAATCCTGGCTCGACCAATACATGAACCAAGGAGCAGCATGAAACGCCTACTCAAACATTTCTTCCACCGCAGGCACCGCGCCTACACGCCGCGCTTCTACATGATGCGGAGGGGCTGACATGCGCGAAATCACCATCGACCAAGCCATCCGCATTTCAAAGACATTGAGGGCCGGTATCGCGCCCTGTACACCATGACCCGACTGCCGGAGAGCATCCGCCGCCGCGTCAAAGACAATGCGGCGCAGGCCAACCTGCTCGCCACACTGGCTGAGAAAGAGAAAAGGAAAACCCAATATGCACAGCGCTAACCGCACACCACGTTCTACACCAGACGCTCGCCGTATCGCCTACTGGCAGGACATCGCAGCAAAACGTACCCGCCTGTGCTGGGCCACCGGGCTGATGGGTGGTATCGCAGGCTTCATCCTGCACGCCTTCCTCTCAATGCCGCCGGTGTGGATGTAGACGATGCCGTGAGAGAACCACTTCCGCGCCCCGAATACTCAAACGGTGCCTGGTGGGCAGCAATCCCAACCCCTAAATCCTTCCGCACCCGCAAAGCAGCCTGCGACGCCCTACTCAAATTCAGACAGGAAAAAGGATGCCTCTACTACGGCTGTTGGGCTGAAGGAACCGACGACCTCGGATGGGGTAAAGGATTCCGTTTCTGCCCACGTCACGCTTATCACGCACGAAAAACACTTCAAAGGACAGCATGAATACACCGAATAAGATGCCGCCACATTTGACCAGAATCCACCCGTATTTCCAGTACATGGAGCCGTTGATTGAGGAGGCGGACGACGTGATGAACGCCTTCATGGACAGGGGCTATGACCCTGACATTGCGTGCACCCTGACTGATATGACCCTGGCCCGCTATGACGAGAGGAGGACGAAGTGAGACGCTACGAACCAGCAGACAATGAGGATTGGCTGGCGTTTCGTCAAGGAAAGTTGACCTCGACGGAGCTGGCCCGCCTGCACTGTAGTAGGAATGCGGCGACGTGGCACGAGGTACGCGACGCCAAAGAGAACGGCTCGAAGTTCCACGGCAACCAATGGACAGAGTGGGGCAGTGCCCGCGAACCCCTGTTGGCCCAGGTGCTGATTGACGAGGTGGATTCACGCCTCGTCTACAACGCGGAGCCGCAAACTATCTTCCTGCCCGATGATGAACGGCTCTCGTGCACACCTGACCTCTACGCCGAAGACCTTGAGGTGATTGGGGAGATTAAGACCAGCACCCAGCCCTTCCAAGGCGGTCGCTGGCATGACTGGTGCCCTGACCAGTACTACTGCCAAGTGCAGGCGAACATGCACTACACCGGGGCAGAAACCTGTGCCCTCATCGTTGAGGTGCATGAGGACTTCACACCGGTGGCGCTCGACCACCAAACCATCCTGTATGACCCCAAGTTTGCGGCGGAGCTGATGGACACCGCGGGGGAGTGGTTCGCATGGCTGGACGGCACAACACCGGACTGGATGGGCGAGGTCACCTCACTGGAGGCGGTGGATGAGGTGACTAACCTCGTCGCGCAGTACGCCATGCTCACCACCGAAATAGACGACCTCAAGAAGCGCATCGTGAATCTCAAGGCCGAAATCCTGGCGCTGACCGGCGACTCACACACCGGTGATTACGGCGGCTACCACGTAACGGTGTCCACCACGCAGCCCAGCAAGGTGTTCGACTCAGCAGCGTTCCGCAAAGAACACAAAGACCTCTACCAGCAGTACAAAACCAAGACCCGCGCAGGGTCAACACGCCTCGCCATCAAGGAGAACTAAATGCCTATCTGGGGAAAGCAACTACCAGAAGCAGACAGCGACACCCGACAACTGGCCGGAAACATGGCCTCCATGGTCTCCGCCTACATCGACGCCGGATTCACCCGCGAAGAAGCAATCCAAATCGTCACCACCATCTCCATCGCCTACTTCACCAAGGAGCAATAACCATGAGCAACCCGTACACCCTCGAACCCACCCCCACCCCATACTCCATCGAACCCACCATCAACACCTCTGAGGATGGCCTTGACCTCCTCACCCGCCAAGCCGAAGCTATGGGCGCAGCCCACAAACTCGCCACCGTCCTCTGCAACACGGCGATGGTACCGCAAACTTTCCGGGGCAAGCCTGATGATGGTGCCGCCGCCATCCTCTACGGCGCAGAGCTCGGGTTGAAGCCACAGCAGGCCCTACAGCAAGTGTTTGTTGTGCATGGTCAGCCCGCTATCTACGCCCGCACCATGGTCGCACTGCTGAAGGCGAAGGGGTACCGATTCCAGACCGTAGAAACCAGTGATGAGAAAGTCACGGTACGCGGCACCTCACCAGCGGGTGAGACTGAGGAATCCACCTGGACTATTGAGCGCGCTAAGAAGGCGGGCTATACCAGCAACAAGAAGTATCAGACTGACCCGCAGGCCATGCTGTACGCCAAAGCCGCATCTGAGGTGTCCCGCAAGCTCGCCCCTGATGTTCTGCTCGGTATCAAGTACGCCGCCGAAGACCTGGAACTGGAGCCGGTCAAGATGACCGCTACTCGTGAGGATGTGCGTGCGAAGGCAGAAAGCGCGCCGGTGCCAGCGTTGACCAAGAAGCCGGAGCCGGAGGTGGTGGATGATGACCTCATCGCAGACGTGAAGGAAACGTTGGAGAGTTTCACCACCAGCGAGCAGGTCAACGATTTCGCCGCTAACCTCAAGCAATCCGGTGAAGTACCAGACGCAGTGATCGACCTGTGCCGCGCCCGCTGGGCAGAGCTGGAAGGAGAAAAGTAAATGGCTATTAGCATCACTATCAGCGGAAACCTCATCAAAGACCCAGAGCAGCGCTTCACCCCAAACGGTAAATCTGTGGTCTCATTCACCGTTGCTCACAACATCCGCCAGTACAACCAGCAGTCACAACAGTGGGAGGATGGTGAACCCATATTCATGGATGTGGACTTCTGGGGCAAGAAGGGCGAGAACTTCCTGCACGACTACACGCAGAACGGGAAGCGCCCCGTGGTGGTCATCGGAACCCTGAAGCAGGACCGCTGGGTGGATAAGAGCACTGGTGATAAGCGCTCCAAGTACAAGGTGAACGCCGATGAGGTCTCATTCATCCCACGCGGACAAGGCGGCGGGCAGCAGCAGCAGTCTTCGGCTCAGCAGCAGTGGAATCAGGCCGCATCCCAGGGCCAGACCGCCACTACGGGGGCGTGGGGTGACCCCGCACCCGTAGGCCAGCAAGGCGAACCTCCCTTTTAGGTGACTGGTATGGATGCCGCCTACTACCAAGAAAAGCTGAAAGAGCTAGAGGGCAGGCTCCTCGCCTACGCTGACGGCATCGACCACCTCAAGCATTACAGCAACGATGATCCAACCCCCGCAGAATTACAAGACCTCGGGGCGGCAGACCTAGCCAAAGCAGCTGCACACGTCATAGCCCTCATCAGACGAGGCGAGTACTAATGCCCTACGTGGAGATGACAGCGGCAGACCTACCTCGATTCAAGGTTTGCCGCATCGTCCTCAACCTCGATTCTTATGACCCGCGCCTTGTGCCAGACCGCCTAGTCTACGCCTCCCAAGAAGGTGACTACGTGCACGGGGCAACCCGCGACGGACGCTTCACCATCGAAGCCACCGCACCAGTCCTTATAGACCCTGAATCCTAGGAACCTCAATGAACGTTGATTACAGTCTCGATGCTCATGCTTACCCGCCGCGTCGTGCTTATACGAATGATGCTGGCAGTGACCTGGCGTTGAATCATCCGGCGATTATTCCAGCAGGGCAGCACCGCCTCTGCCACACAGGGGTGCATGTAGCAATCCCCAAGGGCCATGTTGGCATGGTGTTCGTGCGCAGCTCAACGGGGGTTAAGAAACACCTCGTGTTGAGCAACGGCACCGGCATCATCGATAGCGGATACACCGGGGAAATCATGCTCTCGTTGCACAACACCGGACGCCACATGCAAACCATCCCCGAAGGCCACTACATCGCCCAGTTGGTCATCCTCCCCATCCCCGAAATCAGACTCAACCGCGTTGACGCCCTCGACACCACCCAGCGCGGCACCAACGGAATTGGAAGCACCGATGCATCTACAGCATGATCATTTTCAGAATTTTAAGCGCTATTCCATCCCAAAAGCACAGCTAATCATCGCAGACATTCCCTACAACCTAGGCACCAACGCCTATGGATCTAACCCCTCCTGGTACATCGGCGGAGACAACAAGAACGGGGAATCCGAGCTCGCTGGCAAGCAATTCTTCGACACAGACAAAGACTTTAACGTGCCGGAATTTATGCACTTCGCTAGCCGCATGCTACGCCCAGAACCCAAAGCAAAAGGCGAAGCCCCATGCATGATTGTGTTCTGTAGCTTCGAGCAGCAGTGGCCACTTATTGAAGCAGCGCGGAAAGCCGGGTTTAAGAACTACATCAATTTGGTGTTAAGGAAACGCACTAGCCCTCAGGTGCTTAAAGCGAACATGAGGGTGGTGGGAAACGCGGAATACGCATTAATCCTGTACCGCAATAAATTGCCCATGTTCAATAATCACGGCTCCATGGTCATGAACGTCATGGATTGGCCTCAAGACTACCGCGATGTTCCCAAAGTGCATCCCACACAAAAGCCAGTGAAGCTCATGGAAAAGCTCATAAGCCTTTTCACTAACCCTGGTGATGTGGTCATTGACCCATGCGCAGGATCAGGCTCCACATTGGTAGCTGCAGAAAATTTGAATCGGCGCGGGTATGGCTTCGAGATCAAAAAAGAATTCGTCCACGCCTTCGAAACGCAGATGAAACCATCCGTAACCCAAGGATTGCCGCTATTCGAGACCGCATGACCACCCATCAGCAGCGTGAGGACATGCGCGCATGGTTGGAATCCCAAGACGTGTACTGCGCCACGCCCATGTTCCTCGACGCACTCATCCAACTGTTCCAAAGCATAGAGAAAGGAGGAAAAGAAGATGAGGGATTTTGCTCAGATTAAGTTGTCTATCTGGAACGATGACGCGTTCCTCGACCTGAGTAACAATGCTCAGCTGTTGTACTTTGTGCTCATCTCGCACCCCACCATGAACCGCGCCGGCGTGGGAACGTGGCATGCGGGCCGCTTGTCTGGGATGTGCTCGACCTGGACACGGCAGGATGTTGAGCGTGCCGCCTGTGAACTTATTGACGGTCGTTTCATCGTGGTTGATGAGGACACTGACGAGTTCCTGGTGCGTACTTTCGTGCGGCATGACGGGTTGATGAAGCAGCGGAACCTGGCGACGACTATGGCGCGTGAGTTTGCTGCTGTGGGCTCTAGGGCGATTAAGGGTGTTGTTGTTTGGGAGCTTCAGAGGCTTCATGAGGAGCACCCAGAGTTTAAGGGTTGGGGGTCGGATGAGGCGTTGGCGTTGTTGAAGAAACGCGCAATTGACCCTTCCAGTGACCCCTCGGTTTACCCCTCCATTCACCCCTCCATTGACCCTAGCGTTGACCCCTCGGTTGACCCTTACGTTAAGGGTGCCGTTGACCCTAAGGTTGACCCTTCCATTGACCCTAGGGTTAAGGGTGAACCGAAGGGTTCGGTTGACCCTAGCGTTGACCCTAGCCCTACAACCACAACCACAACCACAACCTTTTCTAGACGTTCGCAGAGGGTGGAAACGCCGGAAGGGGTTGAGGGGGTTCGGGGGAGAAGGGGAAACCAAACCACCGCCAACGAAGGTGCGGAGTCGGACGCATCGAACCCCCCTCCTGAAAGTCTCGACGAGTTGGCGGCGGCTTACGCCGCACGCACTCGTTGCCCGAAGCATCGCCACATCCCGGATGGGGAGTGGGTGGATGAGCCGTGCCGTGAATGCCAAAAGCTGCGTGAGGGCACCGTGGCGGAGGAGGCCCGGGCCGCTGAGGCCGAGAAGGAGGCCCGCCGCGCCGCGATTGATGCTTGCGACCTGTGTGACGACAACGGCATGAGGTACGCGAACGGGATTGCCGAACGCTGCGACCACAACACCGCAACAGGCCCAATTCATGGGCCAGCAGCCCCACAGAGCAACAAGCAGCATATCGACGGGCAATCACCCCAAACCACAACTTCAAAGCCTCACAAGCGAAAGGAGGCCCCATTTTGAACATCCTCACTTTCCGTGTCCTTGGCGAACCCGCCCCGAAGGGGAGTAAACGCCACGTCGGAGGTGGCCGCATGATTGAGTCCTCAAAGAAACTCCCCGCGTGGATGCGGGCCGTCACCCAAGAAGCCGCCAAATACCGGCCCAGCGAGCCCGTAGACGCCCCCGTGAGTGTCTTCATGGACTTCTACCTACCTAGCCCGAAACGACCCCGCTATGACGTTCCAGCGGTCAAACCCGATGTGGACAAACTAGCCCGCGCCGTCCTTGACGCTCTCGAAGCCGCCGGCGTCATCACCAACGACAGCCGCGTCACCAAACTCAGAGCCACCAAACACTACGCCAACACCGCCACACCACCCGGCGCAGACATCACAATTTTTTGGAAGGAAAACAAATGACTATTCGCGAAAAATTCCATAAGTGGCTGGAGGAGGAACCTTTTGACATCATCCTCCTAGCCCTCACCAATGTCGCGTTCATACTGATCGGCATATTGACCCTATCTGTCATCATGCTTGCCACGGTCATAGGGGGTGCGCAGTGACCGAAGACGACTACTGGGAGCGGGTGCGTGACATCCGCAAAGACGACCAGATTCTGTACGACGAGCGTTTCACCCCGCCATCGGAGAACCCCAACAACTGGCGGCAGCGTGGCCCGATTCTGCTTGGCCCGCGTGACGAGTTCCTAGTCATCGGCGCGGTGCGCTACGCAAGGAGCCGCGCCACCTACACCGTCAAGGAAACCGTGGACTGGGTAATCAAACACTGGGATGACCTGAGTGACAACACCCGCCGTGTCATCGCCCGCGACGTGCGCGAAGAATGCGACTACCGACAGGCCACACCCCGCAGCGTCCTCAGCGAAATCGACGACCCCGACTGGCAACGCCTACTCAACCACATCAAGGAGAACCAATGACCAGCCCAACCCGTGAGCAAATCCTGGCTGCGCACTACGCCACAGAGCAGCTTGCACTCTTAGCAACCTCCATCACGGAAAGGCACGACGTGAAGGACTATCGGGAAATGATCCTCAAAGCCCTCCCACCCAAGCCACAACCCACAATGGCCGAGGTGGAATGGGACGACGATAAGCACTACCTCGCAGAAGCGGCGACTGTGGGCGGGGACAAGGTAATCATGCTCTGGGAGTCCACGATGGGGCGTATCTCCGTCATCGACGGCGGGATTGTGGGGACTTTAAGAGCCGAAGACCTCACCCCGACGGGTAAGCGCTACACCCTCACAGAGGTGCAGGATGACTGAGCCGCGCTACGTAGAGGTAGGGGACACCATCGGGGCATGGCGTGATTACGAGGTGACCATCCGATTTGAGGAGCACCCCGACCGGATGAAAGTCCTCACCATGAGCCGCGAAGAAGCGGCAGTGCTCCGCGACAAACTCACCCGATACCTAGGAGACCACCAATGATCGGCCCTTGGCAGAGGTGGTTCGCCTGGCACCCTATCCGCACCCAGCAGCACGGGTGGCGCTGGCTACGCACCGTAGAACGCGCACTGCACTACCCACCCGACATACCGTTCGCACCCGACCCGTTCTGGGTGTACCGCCCCACGCCTGACAACCGACACGAAACGGAGAACACCAAATGAGTGTAAATCAAATGGATGCATACTACGCCACCTGCGACTGGCGTGGCTGTCCCACAACTCTCGAAAACCTCACCGAAAGAGACATGCAAAAAGCCCTGGTTTATGGCGGGTGGGAGATTGACGGCGCACTTTTCAACGGTGCACACACCTACTGCCCTGAACACGCCGAGGTAGAGGGATAAACCAATGACTGACTTGAGTACCACCAACCTGAAACGGCTCCTGGCCGAGGAGCGGAGCAATCCCCCCGAGATGCAATGGACGTACAAGGGAGCCGCCGCCAGCAGTATCCACCACGACTACCCCAGTAAGCATGAAGAAATATATGGGTTGAAGGCAGAGATGGAGCTTAGCCAACTGGTCGCCCTAGACACCGAGATAGCCCGCGAAGCCCTACGGATGCGCGAGCAGGTTAAAGGCCTAATTCTGGCTATGGAAACCAAAGCGGCAAATAACGAGTGGCAAGACCCCGCAACCATCGCTAGCTACCTCAAAGAAATCGTCCTAGGAGACACCAATGACTGACTTGAGAACTAAGTACATTCAGCACCTACTCGCTGAGGCCACACCCGGCCCGTGGGAGCGCCACCCGGATAACCCACGAATGCTATGCAACCTAGAGCGAAAGTTCGCGGTACATGCTGAACTCACCAAGGGTAAAGGCGCGGCACCGCAGCCGGAGGATGTAGCTAACACTGAGCTAATCGCCCTGGCCCCAGACCTCGCGCAAGAAGTCCTACGGCTACGGCACGAGATGGACTCCATGCGTATTCACGTGAAGTACCTCCGAATGAAGCCCGACCAGCCCCTAGGAGACCACGATGACTAGCCAAGACCGGGCCGCAAAAGCGATTGAGCACGCAGTCAAACGCGGATACACCCCAGAGCAGACAGCCAGACTGCTAGACAAGTTCAATTTGCTCACACCAGACCTGCCAGAGCCATGCATCTACCCGGACACCGGGGAACACGAATGGCACATGGAAGACGGCTACGTGTCTGTGGAGGACGGCATTATTCACGTCATCCACGACGAAGCAGGGGATGACCGTGAGCCTGCGGAGCTAGACCCTGACCCTGGTGAGCTTCGCTTCTCGAACACCACCAAGGCCCGTGAGACTGCCTACTCGATTCTCGCCGCCTGCGACCTAAAGGACACGCAAGATGACTAACTATGACCGTGCCCTCCGCGTGCTCGAAGACGCCCGACGCCCCGGCGAGCACCGCATCCACCCGCACGACGCGGTAGAAGCACTCGCACAAGCCGGACTACTGGCAGAGGATTTGCCTAAGCCGTCTAGGGGCATGGGCACACACGGCGCAGTCTGGTACCTACCCGGGCCCATAGGCGATATCCGCCGCATGGGGGAGCACATCGTGGTCTTCGGCCATGACTGCCAAGAAAAGTCTTTCCGCTTGGTGCTCAACGAAGCGGAGGCAGTCGCCATTGGCCGAACGATACTCGCAGCAGCCAAGCACAAGGAGGGGGCGCAGTCCAATGGGAATGTATGACAGCTTCATCGACCGTGTAGGGCGCGAGTGGCAGACGAAAGAGCTGGACTGCACCCTGCGGGTGTGGCGACTCGGGGACAAGATCGAAAGCGAATACATACCTAGACAGGGAACCGTAACCATCCGGGTCTATGACTATGACGAATCAAAAAAGGGGCTGGTAGATGCGACCGTCAAGGTGGTCAACGGCGTTGTGAAATCAATCAGACCAGATAAGGAACAAGCATGAGACTGCACAGAATCAACATCAGTCCACGCGGCGTCACCCTCGACGGCATCCCACTCCTACACAGTGACGAAGCCCCAAGAGTCGAAACACTCCGCCCCAACCTCCACCGCGTGCACCTCGCTGTCTACGCGGACAGTGTTCAACTCGACGGCGACAGCCACCAACTCCCCGAAGCTACACCCATCTACGACCGCATCAAAGGACAAGCATGACTACTCTCGCAGACCTCACACCCGAAGAACGCGCCGAATGCATAGGTTTGTGGGGCAACCATACATTTTGGGGCCAAGTGCTCATTTCAATCACTGACGGCGTGCAATTTCGCGGCGTAAATGTGGAGATCATTTGCTTTGTTGACGGGCGACCCGTGCGCGAATGGGCAAGCACGAGTGAAGTCACCCCGCGCCCCGACCTGCCCCGCGCCTGGGCACCAGACGGCACACCACCAGAAGGGGAATGGGAGTATGTACCAGAAATCTGGAACCCGTGGCTTGACGATTGGCGCCCCATCGACGACGCCACCACAAACGAGATAGCAGCCGAAGCGTGGATGGGGATGGAGCAGTTCAATGACGAAGGGGGTCGCGTTCGGAAACGCTGGGTAGGAAGTTGGGAAGAGGCATGAATCAGGTAGTCCCGGCCTACGTGTTCCAGGCCAAGCTACGTAAGGCCACCGCACGGGAGCGGTTCGAGGAGGAAAACCAACGCCTTGAAGCGAACACGCGAGCCACCAGGTGCTGTGAGTTCATCACCACCGGCGCGCACCCGGAGCACGACACTCACCTGTGCCTCCGCAAAAAGGAGCACGCGGGCTACCACCAAGACAAAAACACCGGGCTCAGCTGGAAATGGGAGGAAGCATGAAACGCTGGAAAGTTACTAAAGGGGGCGGCAAATGGTACGCAGTCGAACACGGTTTGGTGCGCGTTAAACCATGCCCCACCTGGGCCGAGGCCATGGAATACGCAGACCGTAAATCTCGACTAGCCCCAGGCATCACCATCGAAGACCCCAGCGGCCAATTCTGTGACCTCACCGCCACCAACAAACGAGAGTATATTCACCTCAAATCATGCGGCGACACCTTTAACCTCGCACCACACGAATGGAAACCACTAGCGCTCTTCCTACTCGATGTAGACCACCTGGTGGGGAAAGCATGAGTCGCTGGAAGGTCTACAAAGACAACGAGGATAGGGCATGGCGGTGGATAGCGGCACCCGATCACGCCAGCTGGTGGGAGGAACCCCAAGGCCGCCGCTTCCCACAATGGGACATGGCAATCAGGTACGCCGACCGAATGGCTCACCACCCACTACCCAGACCCACCTGGAACGGCAAAGAAGTAGCGGAGGCGCTGCAAGCCCTCGGCTTCAAACAGGAGGAACAAGAATGAGTGTTGACGAGCAACAATTCCGCGACACAGCACGACGCCTAGGCCGACTCTATGAGCAGCTGCATGAGCTGAAGCACGCCCGCCCTAAACCACCAGAAGTACGGGTGATGAGACCAGCGCCTGGCCCACAGTCCCCGGGTAACTGGTTGTACGTCGCCACCTACATCGACCAAGAACAACGGTTGCGTGAGGTTGCGTTCAACGCCTTCCACGACATCGGTGTACGCATTCACGACAACGATGCAGCAGCCCCACGACTCTGCCAACTCCTGGCCTTCCACGCACAAGCCGCCAGCGAACTCACCTGGGCCGCAGACCTACACGACGAACTCACCAACCAAACCCGAATCATTGATAGGAGATGCAACCCAACCACCAACGCCAAACAACTACTACGAAGCCAAAGAATCAAACGTCACTTAGTCAACAAATACGGTGACAACACTTGACTTCCCACACCCCAAAAGTGATACGCTAGCGCTAACGAAAGAACCCCGGCAACAGCTGGGGTTCTCGTCGTTTTACACCCCTGGCGCATTTCTGTGTTTCCAACCAGTAATTTTCGGGTTCAATCGCCAGGGGCACCAAGTCTTACCGCCTGCCCCACCACACGCACCCCAACGGGGCGAGGCCACCGGCCCACGACCGGAGTAAGACACAAAGAATGGGAGGGAGGTTGCTGTGGCTCTCATCATCGTCACCGGACCGCCTGCTGCTGGTAAGACCACCTATGTTACTGAGCATGCGAAGCCTGGTGATGTCCGCATCGACCTCGACCACATCGCCAACACACTCGCAGGCGAAGACCAAGGAAACCACGAGCACGCGGCGCACATCCTCACCGTCGCCAAGGCAGCACGCCAAGCCGCCATCGATAGCGCCATGAAACAGGACTGCACGGTATGGCTTATTCACACCAAGCCCACGCCTAAGCAACTCGACAACTACCGCAACCTGGGCGCGACCATCCACGTCGTCGACCCAGGCAAAGATGTGGTGATGAAACGCTGCAAAGCAGAGCGGTCCAAAGGCTCACTGTTTGCCGCCGCGAATTGGTACGACAACAAACCAGCAGCGAAGAAAAGCACCCATGAACGCGGCTACGGACACCAACACCAGCAACAACGTCGCAAACTCATGGCACAACTCAAAGACGGCACACCATGCCCAGAATGCGGCAGGCCAATGTTCAAAACCGCTGCCAAAAACTTCGACGGCGCAGCCCTCGAAGCCGACCACGGCCCAGGCAGCGCGCTGAAGTACGCGCAGGACAAACAACACACGAAAGCCACGCGGCTGCTACACCGCACCTGTAACCGCAGCGGCGGCGCATGGGACAAACCGCGTCCCGCCAAGCCTGCAAGTGGGAAAACCACAGGTCAGGGCTTCGTCTGGGCATGACCAACTTAATGAAACCCGCCACCGATAATCTTAGGCGGGTTGGTCGCCTGACTCCGCCCCGTCTGCCCTTGAGTCAGCCCGTCTCTCTCCCCACGTAACGCCGGATTTTTCGGGCCTGTGTGCGTGTCTGACGGCCTAACAGAGAGTGAGGTAAGGAAATGACCCTTGAGGATTTAGAGAAGGGCTTAGCGGACGGCAGGGAACTGTCGGAGTTCGACGCTCGTGCGGTCGCCATTGTGGCCCAGTTGATTGGTCGTGTGCGTGAGGCCCGCGAGATTATCGCTGCTGAGGGGCCTTTGGCAGCAAAGGAGTCGGGGGAGCCTATCGAGCACCCGGCGGTGAAGGTGGAGCGGATGGCCTCAGCTGAGATTCGGGGTTGGGTGAAGGAGCGACCTGACCTGTTTGGGCAGCGCTCTGGCTCGGCGGGGGCTGATTCAGCCTCGAAGGCGGATAAGTTCGGCGGTTTCAAGCTCGTGAAGTAGATAGTGGAGGTGTCTGGTGGGAAAACCTGAGTGGTTGATTGGGTGCCAGACACCGACTCGTCAGCATGTGCCGGTTGGTGACGCTGAGTTTGCCGATAAGGCTTGCGAGTTTGTCCGTTGGGCTGGCCTCAGCTTGTACCCGTGGCAGGAGAACCTGCTACATGATGCTTTATTGCAGACTGATGATGGCATGTGGGCTTCGCGTGAGGTCGTGGTGTCCCTGGCCCGCCAGAACGGCAAGGGCGAGGTGCTTGTAGCCCTAGAGTTGGTGGCTATCTACCTGTGTGGTGCGGAGCGCATCATGCATTCGGCGCACTTCCTGGATACTGCGATGGATGCGCGTGACCGCCTGTGGGATGTCATTGAGGCGAATCCTGCACTCATGGAGTGGTGGGAGGATGAGTACCCGGGCGAGTACCCGAAGCCGGTGCTTGGTAATGGCAAGGACGCTATCAAGTTCCCGAATAAGGCGAAGATTTACTATCGCACACGCACGAAGAAGACCGGTCGTGGTTTGTCGTTTGACTGGCTGATTTTCGATGAGTGCTTTGACCTCCCAAATGAGGTTTATGCGGCGATGAATAACACGACGAAGGCGCGGCCGAATGCGCAGAAGGTGTTTATCTCTTCGCCGGTGAATACTCGCGAGCACTTTCATGGGGCTATCTTCTCTGCGAAGCGTTGGGCTGCGTTGGATGGTGTGGACGGCATGCTATTTAAGGAGTGGTGCCGTGAGGAGGATGATGACCCATTTGATGAAGCTACGTGGGTGAAGGCTAATCCGTCGTTGGTGAATGAGCCGCGTCCTGGTGTGCAGTTGGATGAGGTTCGTGCCGAGGCTGCTTCGGCGCGGTCGTCGGAGGCGCTTCTTGAGCCGTTCCTAGTGGAAACATTGGGCCAGGGGGAATGGGTTCCGCGTGATGGTGACCTGGTTGATGACTTTGTCCCCGTCGTTGATTTTGAGGATTGGTCTGCTGCGTCGGCGTTGATGCCGTCGTCGTTGGGGGAGTCTTGTTTGGCGGTGGATGTGACGCCGGATGGTGAGTCTGTGGGTGTTGTGTCCGCAGCAGCGTGGGGAGACAAGGTGTTTCTGTCGCTGGCTCCGTATGAGGAGTTTGACCGTTCCCTTGTGGTTGAGAAGGTCGCTAGCACGGTGAAGCTGAATGACCCGTCGGCGGTGGTGTTGGACCCGTCGGGGCAGTGCTCAACACTGGTTGACCCTTTGCGGGGTATCGGGGTTGCCCCGGAGACGTTGAGTGGTTCGCAGGTGTCGAAGGCCTACGAGTTGTTTCTCCGCATGTGCGCAGAGAAGCGGATTGCGCATGATGGTTCGCCGCGTTGGCTGGATGCGCTTGGGGTGGCGCAGGAGCGTTCCAAGAATGGTCGGTATCGCAGCCTTGACCGCTACTCGGGGGACGTGACTGTGCTGGTAGCCGCGTCGCTTGCGGTGTGGGGGTTGCAAGAGTTCGGCATCGGAAACGTTGAGGTTGAGGTGAAGCGCACCCGGCATTATGTGAGCTCGGCGCGTGGTGTGAAGAAGCAGCGTCGTGTGTCTGAGATGAGTTTCTAAGGAGGTGGCCCGTGTGGCTGGTTTGAATGTGCGCGAGGTGGGCCATGCGAGGGCCACCCGTAACCATGCTTTGGCGGAAGATAATTGGGGGCTGCGGTTCCCGCATTCCGCGAAGGTGTTCGCGAAGATGGGGCGTGAGGATGCTCAGGTTACGTCGGTGCTGCGTGCGGTGACGTTGCCGATTCGGCGCGCTACCTGGTTTGTGGAGCCTAATGGTGCGCCGGATGAGATTGTCGCCGCCGTGTGTGAAGACCTGCGGCTTAGGGCTAAGGGTGAGGACCCTAATAAGCCTTTCGCCCCGCGTACCGGCAGGGTGTCGTGGGAGAAGCACCTTGAGCAGGCTCTGAAGGCTTTGCAATTTGGGCACATGTTCTTTGAGCAGGTGTACGAGCCTGGTTTGGATGGGCGTGAGCGATTGGTGAAGCTGGCGCCGCGGTGGCCGGGAACGATTGACCAAATCAATGTTGATGATGATGGTGGCCTGGCGTCGATTCGTCAGACCCCACTAGCGTCTGGCTCTCGTGTGGATGAGGCGCGTGTCATTCCGGTGGACCGGCTCGTGGCCTATGTCTTTGATGATGAGGGTTCGCAGTGGACTGGTAAGTCGGTGCTGCGCCCGGCATATAAGCATTGGAAGCTGCGGGATTCGCTGCTGCGTCTTGAGCTGAACACCCTAGACCGTAACGGCATGGGCGTTCCCGTGTATACGGGTTCGGATGTGGCGATTGACCCGGATAAAGACCTTGACGATGGCCAGGCCATCGTTGAGGGGTTCCGTGCTGGTGAGCATTCGGGGGCTTCTATCCCGACTGGGGCTAAGCTGCAGCTATTGGGGACGTCTGGCCAGTTGGTGAGTCCTCGTGAGGCGATTAACTACCACGATTCGATGATTGCCAAGTCGGTGCTGGCGCACTTCCTGAACCTGGAAGGCAAGGGCGGCAGTTATGCCCTGGCGGAAACCCAGTCAGACCTGTTTATCCAGTCGTTGCAGACCACAGCGGAGTGGCTCGCGGATGTGGCTACCCAGCACATTGTGGAGGACTTGGTGCGGGTTGCGTTCCCTGAGCACACCGGCCTAGTGCCGCGTATCGCGTTCGACCCGATTGCGTCGAAGAAGGAAATCAGCGCCGCTGACCTCGCGGGGCTGAAGAATGCCGGCCTGATTCTTGGTGACAAAGACCTTGAGGAAGACCTGCGTCGCCGGTACACGCTGCCGCCGAAGCAGAAGCTAACCGATGCACTTGAGTCGAAGAAGCAGCGGCAGCAGTTGGAGGAGCAGATAGGCGTCACGCTTTCGAGTGATGCCGATACGGCTACGAGTAGTGAGGAAGGAGGCCCGGCATGAGCGAGATTCTTTTGTATGGGCCGATTGGGCCGGATTTTTGGGAGCCTGAGAACGCTATTACGGCGAAGTCGGTGATGGCTGAACTCTCCGAAATCTCCGGTGATGTCACGGTACGTATTTCATCCGGTGGTGGTGATGTCTACGAAGGCATCGACATCATGCAGGCCTTGAAGAACCACGACGGTGAGGTCACTGTGATTGTGGAATCACTGGCCGCGTCTGCTGCGTCGTTCATCGCGGTCGGCGGTGCTGACCGTGTGCTGATGCGGGAGTCATCGGAATTGATGATCCATCGTGCGTGGACGTTTATCGACGGCAACGCGGATGATGTGCGCAAGACGTTGGAAGACCTGGAGCGGCAGGATAGCAAGCTTGCCCGCATCTACGCTGGTAAGGCCGGCGGTGAAATTCAGGACTGGTTGGATGCGATGAGCGCGGAGACCTGGTACACCGCCGAGGAGGCTGTGGCCGCTGGCCTGGCGGATGGGATTGTGGCTGAGAAGTCGTCCGCGCCGGCGCCATCGGCGTCGTTGGCAAAGCGGCGTTTCAAGTTCGCTAACCGGGCTGCGGCTCCGCCGCCGCCTGTCACCCGGTCGGAATCGGGGGACGAAACCACTACGCCCAGTGATGGGCAGATTGGAGACAAGATGAGTATCTTGAATCAGCTTGCCCAGGAGCTGGGCAAGAAGCCGGAGGATGTGCAGAACGCACTCTCCGGCTTTTTTAATGAGGAGGTTACGGTGACCGCCACTGTGGAGCTTGCCTACCCGGAGGATGCGGCTGTCGTGCCTACTGGCGCGGTTGAGGTTGCGCCGGTTGGTGAGGTGCCCGCTGGCGTGGCATTCGAGTTGACCGGTACGCCGGACGGTTGGTCTGGTGAGGTTGTCGAGGACACGGGTGTTCTTAAGGTGACCGCCCCGTCCAATGTGGAGCCGGACACGGATGTGGAGTTCACCGTGACCGCTAACGGTGGGGACGCCCCGGTGGAGCTGTCCGTGCCGGTCACGGTGAAGGCCGCAGCCAACACTGAGCATGAGGGGCCGGAAGAGGAGGCCCCGGCCCCAGTTTCGCCGGCACCGGCGGATGGCACTGTCACCTTGGACGCTGAGACCTACGCCGAGCTTAAGGCCGCTGCCCAGCACGGCTGGAAGGCCATGGAGCAGAAAAAGGAAGCCGACCTCGTTGCCGAGGTGGACGGCTGGATTAAGGAAGGCCGTATCTCCGCAGCACGCCGCACTAAGGCGATTGCGGCGATGAAGCGTGACCCTGAAGCCGCTCGTGACATCTACGGCTCTAATCCTGCTGGCACTATCCCGCGTGCGGAGATTGGCTACGGCAAGGACGTGGAGTCCGAGCCGTCGAAGAATCTGTCCGCGAAGGCCGACAAGGTTGGCTTTCTTTCCCGCAAGAACTTTCACTAAGGAGAAGTCATGTCGAACCCCACTTTCCGTTCCGGCCCGATTAGCTACAAGGCCGAGGAAGATATCACCAAGTTCCGACTCGTGCAGGTTGGCGAGAACGGTGTGAAGCACGCTGAGGCTGCTGGCCCCGTGTTCGGTGCTGTCACCGAGAACGCATTCGCGCCGAAGGATGAGCAGCCGGTCAACACCCTCGCGCTGGACGCGCCGGGCATCGTCGCGGTCCACATTGGCCCCGCTACTGTCCCGCTTGAGGTTGATGGTGACGCCACCGCGATTAAGCAGGGCGCGCCGGTGTACGCCGCCGTTGACGGCAAGGTGTCCGCCTCTGGCTCCCTGCTTGTTGGTGTTGCTGCCCGCCCTGGCGCTGGCAAGACCGTCAAGACCACCCTTGTCACCCCGGTTGTTGCCCCGGCAGCAGCGGGCTAAACCAACAATTTTTTGAGAAGGAGAATTAAGAATGAGTGAGCTCATTACTAGCGCCTACGACGGCCCGAAGCTGACCGTCTCCGAGATGCTGGAAGACCCGACGTTCATCCCCCAGCGCGTCATTGATGGTCTGCAGGGCCAGTTCCTGGAAGACCTGTTCTTCCGCCAGGCAGAAGACAACAAGGGCGTCGTGGCTTTCCATGAAGCCGCTGGCCTGTACCTTGCCGACGATGCTGAGGAAATCGCCGAGTTTGGTGAGATTCCGGTGTCCTCCCCAGAGTTTGGTGCTTTGCGTGCCGCCTACGGCATTAAGACCGGTGAGGCTATCCGCATCTCGTATGAAATGAAGAACGAGAACAAGGTCGACAAGGTTAATCGCCATATTCAGGCGCTGGAAAAGACCGTCATCCGCCACGGTATTAGCGCGGTCCTTGGGGTGTTTGAGGCGGCGAAGATTCCGTCCCTTCAGGCGTCTGCGCCGTGGACAGGTGGAGACCCATCAAAGGATGCTTTTGATGCGATTGAGCTGGTGCAGTCCGCTCACGAGGATGGTAATACTGACCGCCAGTTCGATTACGAGCCGAACACGATTCTGCTGCACCCAGCTTCTTATACGAAGATGATTCGTAATGAGCAGATTCAGAAGTACTACATCGGTGACGCCGCTCTGAATAACCCGATTTTCCTGGACCAGAATGGTGATTCCATCTTTGGTGGCCTGCGTGACACTGAGCTGTTTGGCACGCTGCGTGTGGCTACCTCGCGTCTGATTGAGGCTGGCACCGCGTACATCTTTGAGGCTCAGGGCGTGGGCTTCAAATCGGATACGATGCCGCTGACCGCGACGCCGCTGTACTCCGAGGGTGGTCAGTCTGAGCTGGGTGGCCCGACGATGTCGTGGCGCTCTGACCTTGTTCGCAAGCGTGCTATCGCGGTGGACAATCCGAAGGCTGTCGTCAAGCTGACGGGTATCGCCTAATGGTCAAGGTCACGTTGGCGAAGTATTGGAGCCCGGAGGATGTTGTGCATCCCCCGGGTTCTGTCGTTGAAGTGGACGAGGAGACCGCACGGTGGCTTAAGGCTTGTGGTGCGCTGGTTGATTCGTCCGCGAAGCCAGCGGCGAAGAAGCCTGATCCGAATCCAAAGCCCACGCCAGAGGCGAAGCCGGAGCCTAAGGCAGATGAGCATGCCGGTTCGGTGGAGCGCCCGGCTCGCGCCGCGTCGATTGATGATTGGCGCAAGTACGCCGAGTCCCTGGGGATTGTCACTAAGGGCTTGTCGAAGAAGGACATCATCGCCGCAACCCAATAGTGAGGGAGGTGCAGCATGCTTGAGATTAGTGCCGAGTATGTGGCTGAGCGTCTTCCCCAGTCGTTGACTGGTGAGGAGATGAAGCGCCTTGGCGTGTTCATCGAGGATGCCATTGACCTCATTGAGGTTGAGTTCATGCGCTGTGGTCGGGATTTTGACCAGGAGCTGGAAACGGTGCCGTGGTTGGGGCCTGTGGCGCGGCGCGTGATTCGTGAAATGGTGTCTGCGGCGATTCTCGTTGGCCCTAATGCTGGCGTGCGGTCGGTGTCTTCCACCACGGGGCAGGAGTCGGACAGCATCACCTATGCCGATGTGGACAGCGTGAGTTTCGGCGGTGTGCGTCTGACTGATGCGCAGCGTGCCCAGCTTGGCTTGTGTATGCCGGGTGGCGCTCGTGGGCATTTCCCGCCGCCGAGGTGTTGGCCGGAGGTGTACGCGTGGCCGAAACGATAATCGTTCATGGTGCCGCTGGTGGTGTGGATGACGATGGGTACCCCGTGGCCGGCGGGCCTAACCGTGAGGTTGTGGTGAAGTCGGTGCAGCCATTGTCTCTGACGGAGATGTCGGATGAGGACAAGCAGGGTACGAAGGACATTCTGCGTGTGTGGGCACCTGCTGGCACTGAGGTCGCTGATGGTGATGAGGTCACTGTTCGGGGTAAGCGGTACCAGGTGCGTATCACGGCGTGGGATTGGTCTAAGCATCGTCGCCCTGTGTACCGGCGGCATCGCCCATCGATGGTTTTTGATTGCGTGAGGGGTGAGGGCTAGTGGCGAAGGTTGGTAAGCCTCGTTTGGATATTCCGGATGAGTGGTACAAGGACAATCTGACTAGTCTTGCGCCGCAGCTCGCGGCGAAGGCGCAGGCGGTCGCTTCTGCTGTTGAGGGTGATGTTCCGGTGACGGTGACGATGAAGACTGACCGTCATGGGCGTCCTGTCGCGCTGGTGACGTTGGCTCATGCGAAGGGTCTGGCGATGCAGGCTAAGCGTGGCACGTTGACGCGTGCTGCTGCGTCGCAGGGGCTGGATGTGCACCGCTATAGCCAGGGGTGACGCGCTATGGATTATTTTGTGCAGCGTAATGCCCCTGAGGTCATTCGTCGTGCTTTGCGTGGCGTGATGGCGAAGCCGATTAGGGTCGTCGCGGCTATCCCGCAGGGGTGGTCGGTTGATGATGGCCCGGTAGTCACGGTGTCGAGTGATGGTTCTCCACGCTCGGGCCGTGCTACATCGACTGAGAATGTTCGTGTCAACGTTTATGGCAAGTATGAGCCAGAGGTTCGGCGGGTTGCCGCTGAGATTGATGCCTGGCTTCTTAACCCCCACAGTGTTGGGGGTTTTCGCATATCTCCTGGCCCGTTTCTCATCGTGAAGGATGAGGACGTTAAGGGCTGGGTTGCGGCTGTCACGGTTGTGGCCGCGTCTACTAAGAAAGGATTTAGAGGATGACTTCCCCTAACACTGACCAGGGCACTCAGACCCTGGAAACGGATCGCGCCCGGATGATTGATGTTTGGAAGGACGCGGAGGTCTACATCTCCACTGATGACGATCCGAAGATTGGCAATGATGGGTCGTTTGACCCGAAGGTGTGGAGCTTCATCGGATTGCTCAATGATGGTTCCGGCATTACGCAGGAGCCGGAGGTTGACCGCACTGAAATCAGCTCGTTCGGCGGCGTGCTGCAGCTGATTAATAACAAGTTCAAGAAGGACGTTCGTGGTTTCGATGCCCTTGAGATGAATGATGTGACGTTCCCGCTGCTGTGGCCGGGCTCTGTGTTCAAGGAGGGTAAGCCTGGTGTTCTTGTGGCGCCGGAGAACCCTGCTGAGGTGTTCATTGCGTTTAAGACCACTAATAGCTTCGGTGATGTCTACATTGATGTATCTCGTCGTCGTGCTCTGGTGTACGCAGAATCCGGTAATGAGCGTAACGATGATGGCGCTTCGGTAACTCAGTTTAAGGCTGAGATTCGTAAGGACCAGTACCGAGCTCTGTATGACTACCTGCGTCTGCGTGGTGACGATACTCCGGATGAGCTGCCGGATGTTATTCGTTTCTCGGCTGAGAAGAATGATTCTGGTGACGCTGCGGAGGAGGCTCCTTCTCTCGGCGCTGATGCTGACACTGAGGCTAGCGCTACTCAGTAATGCGATGGGGTAGGGGAGATTTTTGGCAGACCGCCCCTACCCCTCACCAACAATGGTCTGCCCAATTTTCCTGATTCAACAATTTCAATGTGAAAGGGTCTGCCATGACTACTCGCAAGAAGAAAACCGACGACACTATCGACCCGAAGGACGCCACCGGCGCGCAGGCTGAGGTCATCGAAGAAACCACCGGCGAAGCGGATGAGGTGGTGGAGTACCCCACGTTCACCATCGAGGTCAACGGTGAGGATATTGAGATTGAAGACCGTTGGACTCGTGAAGCAGCCCCCGGCGGAATGATGTTCGTATTCCATGAGCGCTACGCGCAAAAGTACATTCCGAGTGTGCTTGAGCAGCTCATTGGTGAGGACCAAGTGTTTAAGCTGATGGACCTTGGCCTGTCGGTTGATGAGTTCCGTGACGTGTTTTCGGCGTGGGGTGAGCGCCGCCAGGGAAAATAGATCTCCTGTACCTCATCGCTCAACATGAGGAATTGGTAGAGGTCGATTTTCAGCGCTTCTACCACCTGGATTACCGGGATTTCTACCGTGAGGATGGGGGAGCCTCGCGTATGACGCTGCGGCGCATGCTGTTGCTTGCGGAGCATTTGCCGCCGGAGTCGCTGTTTCATTCCATGATTTCCGACCGGCCACCGGTGAGTGAAGTGTCGTCAGTGCTGATGGATATTTGGTCAAGTCTGAACGGTCAGAAGCATCCGCGTTGGGAGCAGTTGAAGCGTGAGCGTCGCGCTAAGGAGCGTGAGCTTGCGATGCAGCGGGCGCGTGAGAAGGCCCGAAAGTTTAACGCCGCCAGGTGATTGCCTGTGCGGCCTTTTTTGATGGAGGTGTTCGCTCATGGCCGGTGCTGCTGGCTACGCTGTCCTGCCCACTACGATTTCGCTGGCGGGTATCGGCAAGGAACTGCAGGATAAGCTGCTTGCCCCCACCTCTAAGGCGGCGAAGAAGGCCGGCGACTCCATCGAGAAGGGCATCACTAAGGGCACTGATGATGCTGCGAAGCGGGTTGAGAAGGCCAACTATCGTGTGAAGAAGTCCTCGGAGGAGTTGGCTGATGCTGAGGCGAAGCGTAACTCTGAGGTTTTGAAGTCTCAGGCGGCGGCGAAGCAGTTGGAGGCTGCGGAGTCGAAGCTGTCTGAGATGAAGAAGTCCGGTAAGGCCAGCTCGGAGCAGTTGGCTAAGGCTGAGGGTGACGTGTTCGCCAAGCGTGCCCGGGTTGAGACTGCCGCGCAGAATGTTGAGAAGGCGGAGCGCGGCGTCGAGAAGGCCATGGCTGAATCGAAGCGGGCTTCTGATTCCCTCGCGGCGGCGCAGAAAGACCTCGAGAATGCCACGGATGAAGCCACCAGTGCGACCAAGGAGTTTGGTGACGCTGCGGCTGATGCTGACGGTAAGGGCCAGGGCTTTGAGGTCTCTCTGGGCAAGATTGCCGCTACCGGCGCGGTTGTTGTTGGTGCTGTGGGTGCTGCTGGTAAGGCTGCGTATGACATTGGTGCCCAGTTTGATGATGCGTATGACACGATTCGTGCTGGTACTGGTGCTAGTGGTGCTGCGTTTGAGGAGCTGCAGGATTCGATGCGCAAGGTCGCTGGCGAGTCCATTGGCGTTGGCTCCGATATGGGGGCTATCGGTACCACCCTAGCGGATCTGAATACGCGCCTGGGGCTGACTGGTGCGCCGCTTGAGGAGATGACGGCGCAGTTCATGCAACTGCAGAATCTCGGCGTGGATGCCGACATCAACGAGGTATCGAAGGCTATGAGCGGCTTCGGTATCGAGGCGAAGGACATGCCGGGTGCGCTGGATGAGCTGTTCCAAGTCTCGCAGGCTACCGGGTTGACAATTACTGAGTTGTCGCAGTCAGCGGTGAAGGCCGGCCCCGTGTTGCGTGGGTTCGGTTTCTCGATGTCTGATTCTGCTGCGCTTGTGGGCCAGATGGATAAGGCTGGTCTGGATGCGGATAAGACGTTGCAGTCGATGCAGCGTGCGTTGGCGGAGTTTGCGTCTGAGGGGCGTGACGCGCCGGAAGCGCTTAAGGAAACCATTGGGTCGATTGAGGACCTTATTAGTGCGGGTGATGATGCTGCGGCTATTGATATGGCGTCCGGCATTTTTGGTACTCGTGGTGCTGCCCAGTTTGTGGATGCGGTGAAGACCGGCACGTTGTCTGTGGATGATTTCATGGATGCGACCGGTGCCACGTCGGACACGATTGGGGGACTGGCGGAGGAGACTGCTGATTTCTCCGAGCGGTGGGACCAGTTTAAGAATCAGGCGATGTTGGCGCTGGAGCCTATTGCGGCGGCGGTTTTTGATTCTTTGGTTCCGGCTTTGGAGATTGCTCAGGGTGCGGTGTCTGGTGTTGCTGATGCTCTGAAGTTGCTAGGCGAGCATAAGGGCCCTGTGCTGGGCGTCGTGGGCGCTCTTGGCGCGCTGACGGCTGGCATGGCTGCTTATAACGCGGTGCAGAGCTTTAAGGCTGCTGGCGGATTTGTCGGCGTTATGAAGTCGATGAAGACCGCGATTATGGAGACCACTGTCGCGCAGAATCTTCTGAATACGGCGATGTGGAAGTCGCCGATTACGTGGATTACGGCGGCGATTGTTGCGGTCGGTGTGGCGCTGTGGGCGTTCTTCACGAAGACGGAGACGGGCCGCAAGATGTGGGAGTCCTTTACGGAGGCTCTTGGCGCTGGCTGGGATTGGGTGGTTGAGAAGTTTAAGGCTAGCCTGGATTGGGCGAAGTCTACTTTCGGCCCGGTGTTTTCCCAGATTGGTGACACTGTTTCCGGTGCGTGGGATACCACGGTGGAGAAAGTCACTGGCGCTATCGACAAGGTGAAGGAAATTGTTTCCGGCGCTTTGGAGTTCTGGAAGTCCGGCGATTCCACTGACTACGCCGAAGCTCTGGGCATGAATCCAGATTCCCCAATCTTCACGTATCTTGAGCTCTTCCGCGACAAGCTGGTCGCGCTGAAGGACTTCGCTGTTGAGGCATGGGGCTTCATGTCCGAGAAGTGGGGCGAGTTCACCACTGGTTTTGGGCAGTTCTACGAGACGTGGATCGCCCCGATTGTGTCCTTCATGGGGGATGCGTTCCAGGTGCTGGGCACTGTTGTGGTTGGCGCGTTTAAGGGGATTTGGTCGGCGATTGAGCTCGTCGGCTCGATTATCTCAACGGTGTGGTCGTCGGTGATTCAGCCCACCCTGTCGGTGTTTATGTCGGTGGTGCAGGGCGTGGCGTCGTTCGTCGCCCCGATTTTCACCGCGGTGATTGGTGGCGCGTTCCGCACTCTGGGCACTCTCATTTCTGATATCTGGAGTGGGATTATTAAGCCGACGTGGGATTTCTTCCGCAACGCGGCTGGCCTGCTGGCGGACGTTCTCACCGGGAACTTCTCGAACATTGGGAATCGTTTCTCGTCGATGGGTGATGCCATTTCTAATGTGGTGCGCGGCGCTATCAATGCGGCGATGAATCTCTTCAAGTCGATTTTCGACAATGCGAAGGGTGTTGTGTCCGCGTTTGCTGACTCTGTCGGCAACATGGTGTCCGCTGTGCGCGGCAAGATTGGCGAGATGATGAGCCTGTTCGGGCAGATTCCGAGCAAGATTCAGGGCGTCTTCGCCTCCGCCGGCACGTGGCTGGTCAATGCCGGTAAGAACATCATCAGCGGCTTAATTAATGGTATTAAGTCGATGTTTGGCCAGGTGGGTAATGCTATCGGGTCGATTATGCCGGACAAGATTCGCGGCATGATGGGCTTCGCTAGTGGTGGCCTCGTCCTCGTCGACGGTGGCATCACCCGCGCATACATTGACGGCGGTATCGACAAGCTGGAGCGCTACGCCAACGGCGGCACCAGGGAGGACCACCGGGCGCAGATTGCTCGCGGCGGCGAGTGGCGTGTGTGGGCGGAGCCGGAAACCGGCGGAGAGTCCTACATCCCCCTCGCCAAGTCGAAGCGCAAGCGCTCCACCCAGATTCTTGCCAAGACCGCGGACATCTTCGGCCTGACTGTCCTGGACAAGGACGGCCAGCGGATTACCCCGGCCCCGTACTCTGCGGTGGCACCGATGCGTGCCCACTATTTCGCTAATGGTGGCGTCGTATCCTCCAAGGAACTGCTGGCGTTCGCTAGTGGTCAGAATGTGAAGGGCAAGCAGGCTCCCGCTTCGCTCGAGGGGTACCCCTACACCTGGGGCGGTGGACTGCTAGGCAACTGGGGTGACTGCTCGGGCATGATTTCCGGCCTGGCGGCCTTCATCGTCGGCCTGAACATTGCCGGTCGAAAGTTTGCGACGGGTAATGAGGGCCAGGTGCTTTCGCAGATGGGCTTCTCGTCGGGCCTGTCGCCCGGCAAGTCCGCGTTCGAGGTCGGGTTCTTCAACGGTGGCCCCTACGGTGGCCACACCTCCGGCACAATCTATGACGCGAATGGTCGTGCGACGAATGTGGAGATGGGTGGCGGTCGCGGTAACGGACAGATTGGCGGTGCTGCTGCCGGTGCTCGTCACTCCCAGTACACGGATCGGTATTGGATTGGTCTGAAGGATAAGCCTCCGGTGCCGCCGAAGATGAATGAGATTCTTCCGATGGCGGAGACCGGTGAGATTGACACTTCTCTGGTCACGGGTGAGTCCACATCATCGGGTTCTGCGTCGCAGACGGTGAAGCTGTCGCCTGAGGAGGCGGCTATCGCGACGGCTGCGAACGAGCTGGGCGATAAGTCCGTTGTGGAGCACCTTACTGAGGGTCTGCTGGATATGGCGGGTCTTGGTGGTGGCCTGCTGGCGAAGATTCTTCTGGGTAAGCCGGGGGATTGGTTGCCGTCGGGTGACGCCATCATCACTGAGAAGCAGGTTCAGGTTCCGACTTCTGCGAAGCAGGAGGAGCCGAAGGTCGATGTGGATAAGTCGGTGGCTCCGGCTGTTGTTACTCCGGATGAGGCTCGGAAGGCTAAGACTGCGGAGTGGGGTCAGGAGTTCTTCGTGAGTGAGATTGCGGAGGCGGCGAAGCGTCTTGGTGTGGGTGCTAAGGGCGCGAAGATTGGTGTGGCGACGGCGCTTGTTGAGTCGGGTAATCCGATGAAGATGTGGGCTAACCGTGCTGTGCCTGAGTCGCTCAAGTATCGTCACGACGCTATCGGCTCTGACTACGATTCCGTGGGCCTGTTCCAGCAGCGTGATAACGGCGCTTGGGGAGAAGTCTGGCAGCGCATGGACCCGTACGAGAGTGCTGCGATGTTCTTCCGCCAGCTGCACACCTTCAAGTGGCAGGACATGGAGCCTGGCGCCGCGGCGCAGAAGGTTCAGGTGTCCGCTTTCCCTGGCCGCTATGCGCAGCAGATGGGCCTTGCCGAGGAGCTGGTCAATAAGACCGGTGTCTTCGGTGGTGGTTCGTCTGCTACGAAGCCGGAGGTTCAGCTGAAGGGCGCGTTCCAGGAGTTCTCTTCTGCGTGGGATGGTGCCGATGCTGGCCTGGTGGATACCTCCCTGCTCTTGCGTAGTGAGGATGCTGCTAAGGCGATTCTCAACCTGATTGAGGAGCGCGGTAAGGCGAAGACCGGTGTCGCCGCTAAGGACGCCTCGCCGGTGGCCTCCTACAAGCACCTGATGACGACGGGTGACTACGACGGGCGCATGGCCCAGATTGGTATCCATGAGGATGATGACCTCGTCGGTGCTGTCATTGATGCTCGCCGTGCTGGTGCGGTGTACGACCAGGGCGGCTGGTTGAAGCCGGGCGGTATTGCGGTGAATCTGTCGAATGAGCCGGAGCCTGTGTTTAACGGTGACCAGTGGCGTGAGATTAAGCGCGGTGGCCTGAATGGTGAGCAGGGTATGACCCTTGTGGTCAATCTTGAGGGCCAGGAGGTTCTGCGTAAGCGCGTGGACAAGGTTGAGGGTGAGGTCACTATCAACACCGAGGAAATCAGCAAGCTGCGTCGTCGTACTGGTGTGGCTGTGGCTGCGACTACTAGGGGAGGTGCGATGTAATGGTTCATCCCGTGAGGTTTGGTTCCGGTTTCTCGGGATACGAGTTGCCGGACCCGCCGGGCTACAAAGTGGTGTATACCGCGCCGCACCATCCTGGTGAGCAGTTCATCCTGCACTCCATGCTTGACGCGGAGGCTGATGAGCAGCGCGTCGTCCTCAAAGAGGGTGGTTTCGGGGATGGTGTTGGCGGGGTGGAGTTCGCTTCGGCGGAGTCCGTTACTCGATATGGTTCCCGTGTGCTTGGGATGAAGGTGCCGGCGTTTACCGGCTCTCTGGATGTGGTTGTGCGTCCTGGTCCTGATGGGTCTGTGATGGAGACTCTGCGTGATTGGCGTAACTCGTGGTCCTATTTTGAGGATGGCCTGTTGAAGGTTGTTGCTCGGGATGGTGGTGACCGTGAGGCGCGGGTCAGGTTGGTGGAGTTTGGGGAGGTTGAGGTTGATCCGTCCGGTGTGACCCTTATTGAGGATAGTGTTCAATATCGTTGCCTTGATGGGTACTGGACGGGTGGTGTTACCACATACACGGGTAACGTCACTGTGACGACTCCCGGCGACCTTCCCCCGAAACTTCGGCTGCGCTGGGATGGGCAAGCCACCGCCTTCTCCCTACCAAGTGGACTGAGCTTGAGTCTGGCTACTGGGCCGGGTGTGCGGTGGATTGACCTTGAGCGCGGCATGCAAGGACAGGTGACGGATGAGGACGGCAACGTCGATACCGGAACCTGGTCCTCACTGCGCGGTGTGCTTGTGGGGGAGACGCTGCAGCCGCATACGAAGAATAATTTCCAACTGGGCGCGGGGCTGACTCTTGAAGTCACCCCGCGTTACTTATCTCCGTGGAGGTGACCTGTGGTTGACTGGCAACAGCATAAAGCCCACCGTGAAGCGGTCATGCAAGCCCACGGCCAGTATGTCGGACTGTACGACAAGAATTGGGAGCCGGTGCTCGATATTGAGGATTGGCTGGAAGCGGAGTGGGGTGGCATTTTCGCTGACGTGGGCAATATGTCCATGACCCTGCCGGGTGAGGTATCACCTGGTGTGGTCAACCCCGTGGTGGATTATCTTTTGCGCGATGATTTGCGCAACCTCGATAAGGGCGGCAGCCTTGATGCACTCATCCATGGCGCGGTGCATGTCGTGGTGGAGCGCCCCGGCCTACGTCGCCGTTGCTACCGCATCCTAGAGATTAGCCCGCACGGTGGCGACCCGGAGGGCAACCCCGCCGAGGTGGAACTGTCCGGCGTGGACTCGATGGAGCATTTGAAGCATTTGCCGTTGTGGGCGGACCCGTCGAACCGCTCGAAGGTGGTTCAGGCTCAGTGGGAGGACCGTCAGAACGGTAGTGCTGAGAAGGTTAGTCGTAAGCTGATTGGGCGCAACCTGATTGGCTACCAGCAGCCCTCGCTGCTGGGCACGATGTTCTCGTGGACGGACAAGTACACCACCCCTGAGCAGTGGAAGGACTTCAACCCTACGATGCACCCGGTGGTGTGCTCGCCCGTCATGTCGGGCAACCGCTCTGAGTGGTGTGTGGTGTCCGCGAGGTGGGATAACGCGTGGGATTTGCTTAAGGCTACGTGGGCGGCGGCTGGTGTGCAGCCTTTCGCGTGGCTGTGGCTACCCGGCGACCCCCAGCCCTTCCCTGAGTACACAACACTGTCTCTGCCGACGACGATTATCGACTTCGCCCCCAGGGCTACAGTCACCGGCGCTGCTGGCATCGTTGGGCAAGCGTTCCGTCAGTTGAAGCGGACGATTAGCAGTGATGACTTCATAACCTCTGTGACGGAGTTTGCGGACGTTGATGTACGCAATGCGGACGGGCGTAAGCCGTGGGTGGTGTACACGCTGATGGATGCGCCGAGCGTGCAGGTTCGTAAGTCCACTGACCATAGGTTTCTTGTTGGTGGTAAGTCTCCGGGCATGGTGAACAAGGTCGTCAACATTGGTATTAAGTCGGCTATCGCGGCGGCTGTGTCAGCTGTGCCGGTGATTGGTGGGCCTGCTGCTGAGGCGATTAAGGGAGCGGGTGAGCTGGCGGCGGAGATGTCCGCAGACCGCCTGTTTGTCCTCAACGAGTACGTGGACAAGAACCGCCAGTTCCACTATGGCCGCTCGCGTTTCACCGCGGTGTCCAAGCCGGGTGAGGCCAACACGGTCGACTCGCTTCAGAAGGCGTGGCAGGCGAAGCAGGAGACCGAGGGTGGCATCAGTGCCGAGTTCTCCATCGACAGCCCTGACCCGTATTTGCCTGGGCGTGATTTTGACCTGGGCGACACGATTGGTGTTACCGCATGGGGCGTCGTCTGGGCCGCATACGTGTCTGGCCTGACGTGGACCTCGAAGCCAGGGCAGGAGGTCGGCTGGCAACTGCGTATCGGTGACTACGCTTCGCTCGCGTCGCCGGGCGAGTTGTACCAGGCCAACAAGGAAAACATCCGCGCCGTCATCGGCAGGCTGGCCGTGACAAAGGGAGGATAGAGATGGATTACCGCTACATCGTGCCAACGGAAGTACCAGAGTCGGAGCATCCGTATGCGGGCCTGTTCCTCGGCATCGTGCCCGAGGGCTACGAAACGAGAGCAGCGCGCCACATCTTTGATGAGCTTGGTGCGCGCTTCGAGGTGGGGGAGCCGGAGACCATCACCATGAGCTGGGCGGTGGACTTCGATACCGATAGTGACCGCACCCGCGCCAACGTTGGGGACATCATGGACATGGTGGTTCCTGGTGCGGATAGGCGCGGTGTGCGCATCGTGGAGGGTCATCTACCACCCGGTATTAGGTTGGAGCGCCACACCGGCAAACTCGTCGGCGTGTTCTCCCGCCCCGGCCTGTACGACGTGACCCTCATGCTCGGCCCCGCGGTGAAACTCGACCCACTCGGCGGCAACGGAACACCAGGCGAAGCTGTGGCGTGGATACCCATCAATCAGCAGAGGGCTAGGGCTGAATCATCGACGCCCGCGCCTAAGACACTCGCAGACCTAACCGCTCTAGAGCTCTCCCAGCTAGCCGCCGAGGCCATGCGCCTAGAGCGTCTCAAAGCGATGGAGGAGCTAGACGATGGGGATTAGGCCAAACCAGGGCGACGAGGTTGAGCGTAATTACCGTGTCGATGGCAGCACCGAAGCCCAGCAACTAATCCACGAAGCGGAGCACACCGGCAACGAAGCAGGCAAAGTCTTCGCAGAGATTGACGCACAAGCTAGCTCCTCCAACAAGGGTATGAGCGAGCTTTCAAAAAGGGTCGCAGCACTGGAAGACAAGACCATCACTAGCGCTGTTCTCACCACCGGCGATAAGACGGGTTCATGGGCACCGTGGGATAAGTCTACGTGCCCGCCATGGCTCACCATCGGCGCAAGTTCCCTCACCATTCCGGAAGGCCGCTGGCGAATCGAAGTACTTAAAGGCCAAGTTGTCATCTACGAGAACGGGGCACTGAAAGACCGAGCTCCTGCCGGGTGGGATGGGGTGATTCTTGGTTCCTCCCAGGTCTATGACGGCACCGGAAACGCCACCCTCATCGTGACCAAGCTATATTAATCCAAAGGAGACAAGTCATGGCAGTAAAACTTCAAGGTAGACTTACCGACATCACCACGAGGCCGGTGGAGGATGTCACGTCGGTGTACGTGAAAACCCCGGTTATTCGGCCCGGGGATAAGGGGGCTATTTCCACTACACAGCCCCGGAAAGTGGATGTAGACCAGTCTGGGGAGTTCACGCTCACCACTGTGGCCGGCAAAGGCTGGCTGTATATTGAAGGCCCTGGCTGGTCTGACTCTATCCCGTTCGTCGCCGCCGAAGGCATGAAACTGTTCATTGAGGCCTGGGCGAATGCGTCTAGCTCGGGTGGCGTGTATGCCATCATTAAGGAACTTATCGATGCGATGGGTGGCGCCACCGAGCAGGAACTCCAAGACCTAGTGCAGCAGGCGAAGATGTATGCAGATGCAGCTTCTCGTGCTTCTGCTGCAGAATCGGTGTGGGATAAGGGGATGATTTCCGCAAAGACGGATATTCTCTCGCTTGCGCCGGGCCGCTATGGGCTTACGTCTGGTGCTGTGGCATCTTCGATGGGCCTGCCGGGTAACGCGCCGGGTGTGCTCATTGTGGATTATTTGGATGGGCCAAACGGGCGTTTGTATGGGCGTTTCTGGTGGGAGCACAAGGACAATACGTATGGGCGTATCCGCTACTCCGCGACGTCTTACAACGGATCGTTTAGTGGGTGGCTGGCAGATAATACGTGGCATAAGATGCCTTTGACCACCTCCGATAAGCTGGTTGAATTGCCGCCTGGGCGCTACCCGGTCGTGTCGGAGGACGTGGCTAAGGCACAGGGCCTGCCGTGGAGCGGTATGGGCTATTTAGAGATGGAGTGGCTGGGCACGAGCGCATTCCAGCGCGTGGACTGGTGGACAGGTGTTAACCCAACTCACCATTGGCGTATCTCCATCTACAACAAGTCTATGAGTGCGGCTACGTGGGAGCACCTGCACGGTGCAGACACCGGCGAAGATGAGGCAAATGCCTACCAGCTGGCTGGTGCGGACGCAGCTATTGAAGCCATGATCACCACCCACGACCCCACCAACTCCTACGTGGCTGACCATGCCGCCCTCGTGGGGGACTTGAAGCGCCGTATCGGGCCGGTCAATGTGGGTGAGGCCGGCGCGCTCGCGTTGGTCTTTGACCACGGCACCACTGCGTTCCGTGATTGGGTATGGCCAGAGCTGAAAAAGCGTAATTTGGTGGGCACTATGGCGCTCTGCCCCGAAGTCCACCTCGACGGCAAGGGCGATTCTCGACACCGCGCCACCAACGACGAAATCAAAGCGTGGATAGGTGAAGGCCTTGCTATCGCCTCACACTCCGGCGACCACGGCGGGGCGAAGACCACAACGGATCTTTACCGCCAGATTGTCGTTTCCAAGCAAGCACTCGAAACCAAGCTGGATACGAAGGTGGATTGTTGGGTACAGCCCGGTTACTCACTTGAGGGCGGAAACTACAAGGGCTTTGGCACAGGGCAGCTAGCCACTGACTACACCGACACCATGGCAGGCCGTCTTTTGCAGCAAACCTACCCGGTCATCACCGGATACGTGGGGGATGATTACCTTTACCCGATGCAGGAACTGCCGGTAGGTGTGCAGCGCTCCCTCATGGAGCGAAAAGACTCCGTTGCGCAGGTGCGTGACTACGTGCAGCAGGCAGCAGACCAAGGGCTAAAACACATCAGCTTCATCCACCCCTACGTCTTGGTCGATGAGTCTGACACCTACGCCACCAAGCAGGATTATATTGACCTTCTTGACCTCGTAGTACAGCTACGGGACACAGGGAAACTGAAAGTCCTCACGCTCCCGCAGTTAGCAATCGCAGAAAAATAACACACAAGCCCCGTTGACCGCACTGGTCACGGGGCTTCAATCATGCCCAAAAGGAGGGACAAAATGGTCACAATGCCAGTACCCAAGGGCTTCGTGGTCACAAGCCCATACGGCCCTAGGTGGGGCACGATTCATTACGGTGTGGACTACGGCGTCGCTGGCGGCTCAGGCGGCAAACCAATCTACGCGATTAAGGACGGCACCGTCATTCAGGCCGGGGCGGCGTCGGGTTTCGGGCAGTGGATTCGTATTGACCACCCCGCAAGCGTTGGGGGTAATGAGTCAGTCTACGGGCACATTATCCCTGAGGTGACCACGGGACAGCAGGTGCGCGAGGGGCAGCGCATCGGGCGGATTAACCCCAACTCGGCCACTAACGGCGGTGTGGCACCTCATCTGCATATCGAAGTGTACAAGTACTCGTGGGTGCCGCCTGCTCGTCGTGTTCTTGGGCAGACGATTCTTGACCCGCAGGAAGTCCTACGCGGGGCGAAGTGGCCGGGGGAGGCTCAGCCCACCAATCAGACCAAGTTGAAACCGGAGGCCGGAACATTGTTTGGCGTTGACGTTAGTGAGCACCAGGACGGAATGAGCCTCAAGCACGCGAATCTCGAGGGTATCGACTTCGCCATCATCCGCACCACGGACGGAACCTACAAGGACAGGTGTTACCGCTCGCATCTGGATGATGCTGAGGGCGCGGGGATGCTTACCGCTGCGTATCACTACCTCCGTAATCCCAGCGAGGGCACCGGCGTGGCGCAGCAGGTGCAGGCCTCCCTGGAAGTCATGGGCGACAAGAAACGCCCGATGTGGATTGACGTTGAGACCAACGCCGGTCTGCACGTTGACCACATCCGCCAGTGCAAGCGCGAGTTCGAGAAGCACGGCGTGCGCGTCATCGGCTGCTACTCCTACGTCCCGTATTGGGAGGGGCGCATCGCCCCGCGTGAGCCAGACAGCCACGAGTTCGGCGCGTTCTGGGTCGCCGCCTACGGCACCAACCCCCGTGGCAAGCCCCACGACATTTACCCCGGCGACCAGCACCGCCAATGGGACTACCCGCTCGGCAACCAGAAACCGGCGCTCTGGCAGTTCGGCAGCAACGCCCTAGTCGCCGGGCACAGTGTAGACATCAACGCTTTCAGGGGCAGCAGGGCACAGCTGGAAGCACTATTCACAGGCAAACAGAAGGAGGAGCTAAGCATGGCCGATATTCAAAGAATCCTCGACCACATAGACCGCAAAACCGAGGAGACCAAGCGGTACGTTGATATTCGAATCACCGGCCCCATCGGCTCGGATGTGAAGGACATTCGCCAGCAAATCACAGGCGGGCGCGACAAGATTGTCCGCGAGGACGGCACCGTAGACATTGAGGCCTCGTACCCCGGCTGGAAGCACCTAGGGGTGAATGAGAAGGGCAAGGGGATTACCCCGGTTGACGCCCTGGCCCTCATGACTCAGATTCTTGTCCGTATTGAGCGCAAGCTCGACCAGCTCCTAGGAGGCAAGCGATGACCCGACCCTCACCAATGCTCACTGAGGTGGGCGAGTACGTCGCTGGCGCGGTGGCTGCGGAGCTGGTGGCTCAGCCGTGGTGGCTACGCCGCAAAGCCACGATAATGCTCATTTTGCAGGCGGCGTCATGGCTATCCGGCGCGTTACCCGTGTATTTTGCTGGTGCCCCTGTGTGGTTCATCCTCGTCACAGGCTTCATCGGTACTACCCTCACCACGCTCATCAACGCCCTCACCGTTGACGGTGTCACCCCAAGCATGGAGGGCCGCCTTGCCGAGCAGGCCCAGGCCGCAGAAGCCGAGGCTACGGCCCCACCCTTGCCGGTCTACACCGGGCCAACCACAGCAGGGGAGCAGTCGTGAGATGGGAGAGCGCTAAACGCCGCGCCGCACGGTGGCTCGTCTCCGACGCCGCTGGCCTCCTAGCCCTCGGAAGTATCTCCATTGCACGCGGCATGTCCTACACGCCGGTGCTGGTTGACCCTGAGCGCAAGCCGACGCATTTCATGGAGAGTGTGCTTAACCCCCCGGCGTGGGCAGTGGTGTGGATCCTCATGGGGCTACTCTGCCTGTGCGCCACGCGGGTACCGAAGCTCGTACCCTCTGCTGTTGGCGCGGTGGTGGGGCTGCACTCCATGTGGGCCTTGAGCTTTATCTTCGCCACGGTATTCGACGACCTCCCCCGGGCCTGGGTGTCCTCCCTCGGATACATCGGAATCGCCACCATGACCCTCTACGCGTACGGGCGGGGGCAGACTAGTCAGGTCACAGTCACAGATGGGAGATGATGGTATGCCAGTAGACGGGCCGCTGGCAACAGTTATCGTCGGCGTGATTGGTGTCATCGGCACACTTATTGGTACTCACCTGACGGAGAAAAGCCAGAAGAAAAAGACGGAAATCGAGGCCAGAGGCCCAGAATGGGAGTCATTCACTAATAGTATTCGTGCGTGGACGAATGAGCAGCTGAAAGAACGCGACAAGTCGATTGCGGAGATGCGGGGCGAGATTGCGGAGCTGCGTGACAAATTGGAGGTGTGGAAAAGCCGCTACTTTGTCGCCGTGAATCATATCCGCCAGTGGCGACTGCGCCACCCGGAGAGCGTTGACGAGCTGCCTATCCCAGACGAGCTAGAAAACGACTTTTGAAAGTCTTTGAAGTTTTAGCCCTCACCCTGTACGGGTGGGGGTCTTTTCTGCGTTTTAGGGGGTTTCTGCCACAGGGAAGAAATTCCCCGAACCTCGGGATTCCCACCCAGGAGGCCTATACCGCTTAAGACGCTGATGGGCGGTTACGCGCTTCATTCCCAATGACTCCGCCAGTGAGCGGAGGGACACTGATGAATCCTCTAGGATTTTGTGCGCAAGCTCGGACCACTCAGGTATCCCAGGGGCAGCATTCAATACGTCGATTTCCTGCTGCGTGAGAGGCCTACCCCGCCGCGATTTAAGAGCAGCCACACGTCCCGCTTTCGCCCCCGCAGACCGATTCCGACTAATCTCACGCGACGCCTCCACCGCTTTAAGTGGGTTGCGGTGGGCGTCCAAGTCCGCGAGATGCTTACTGGAGTGCTTTTCCCACGAGGTGCGCATATTACCACGCACCTGCCGGGATACAAGAGGCTTTTGGGCATGTAGACCGTGACGCTCGCGATAGTCGGCAACCTTGATTTTATGGCCCAGGCTGACATGGGTAGAGAGGTGCTTGAATCGCTTGCCGTACTCATGGCATAGGAGGCCGTCGGGGTTTTCGTCGATTATGCCGTATTGGCCGTGTCCGTCTTTGTCGCCGACTTTCATTAGCGGCTCATTTTGCTAATCGCTTGTGGGGAGACGTTGGCGGCGCGGGCCACGCTGGCTTTGCTGGCACCGGCGGCAATGGCGGCGCGGATAGCTTTGTCACGCTCCTGGCGGAGCGCCTCAGCGGTGTCCGCAGCGTGCTGATATGCGAAGGCGGCTTCCTCCACGTCGGCGAGCTGGAGTTCCCCCAAATCCCCGGCGGCGCGGGCGGACTTCACAGCACCGATGAGGAAGTCTGCGTCGGCTTCGCTGATAGCGTCCTCGTCAATGTCGCGGTCGTCCAGCTCTTCGATTTGGGTGATGTAGGTGCGGAGTACGTCTGCGGCGGCGTCGGTGTCCATATCGAGCATGTAGTGCAGGGTTTCAGCAAGGTTGTTGATGGTGGTGCCCTCCTCCTCGCGGAGGTTGACGGTGGGCACGTCCCAGACGTGGCAGGCGAGGCCTTCTAGGATGTCGGCGGTCAGGGGGCGTGGCTCCGTGGGGACTTCGTCCTCGTCCAGCTCGGATTCGTCTAGTGGGTAGACCGCTTCGAATTGGTCTTGGTAGTCGCCGTATTGTGGGTCGCGGCGGTTGTCCTCGTGGTAGTCGATGAGTTGACGGCGAAGGTCTTCGAGGGTTTCGCCGGTCAGAGTGCGTTCTTTGTTGATAGTGGTGAGGGTGTACATGGTGGTGGTTCCTTTCTGGTGGGGTAATGGTCTGGTGCCCGGCGGGGGAGTCGAACCCCTGCTGCGACCTTCCGGGCTGCTTCTTAGAGGGCGTTGTTGGCGACTACGCCCCAGAAGTCGGCGTCCTGGTCAATGTGGAAGCCGTTGTCGCCGACGATGATGAGTTCATCTGCGATGGTGTCCACGTCGTGCTCTGCGGCCCATTCGCCGAGCGGCTCAATGATTTCGCGGAGGACGGCTTCGTTCTTGGTGGTGTAGGTGATGGTGGTCATTGTGTTTTCCTTTTCTCTGCGGCTCTCTGCCTTACACCTATAACTATACACCACCGGGTTTAGGTGTCAACCGGGTTGATATGTGTTTGCGGTCACATGCTGGGGGTGATTGAGCCGCCGCCGTCGAGAGTCAAAACGGCCATGCAATCCCACGACAATCCCACGACACGCGCCGCTGTAAACCGCCGTAAACCACTGCAAAAGACTGTAATGGTCAAAACGTAGAAACTCCCTCCCACCAGCATATTTACTGACAGAAGGGGGTTTCTCAAAAGTGCCCCCAGCAGGATTCGAACCCGCGACACATGGGGTAGAAACCCACTGCTCTAATCCACTGAGCTATGGAGGCGTACCGAAAACATCATAACGCACCGCTGCGGACCACCTGATTATCGGGCTATCGCTGGTGTTAGTTCTGCGCTGGTGTTGAGGAAGCAAATTCGGCAAGGCGGGCGGTGGCGGTGGTGAGGAGGGAATCGATCGAGGTAGCCACGCCGTAGAGATAATCCCCAGCCTCCGTGGTGTGGACTCCGCCGCGTCCGCGGGAAAGTAGCTTCACATTGAGATCTTTTTCAAGCTTGCGGACGGTCAGGCTCAAAGAAGGTTGCGTGAGCTGTAGCGCTTCCGCAGCTTGCGTGAAAGAACCGTGATCTACGACGGCCCGAAAGTGGTGAAGCTGGCGAGAGTCCATGAGAGCAGACTACACGAATGCTGAGAATAATTTACCTTTTAGGTAAGAGAACGTCTGTGGCGGTAGACTGCCCACCATGCACACTGAGAAAGAAAATCCCAGTTCACAGCACTTTCGGGGGCTGGCGCACTCGGGGTCGGGAGCGCAGCCTTCCCGCTTGTTGAATTTTTCTTTCGTCGTCTTCGCGGGCCTCGTGGGAGGAATTATTTCCTTGTTCTTTCTCGCGGATTCGCTTGCCGCCCTGGGCATCCCCGACCCAGGCCGCATGACAACGTTCGGCCTTCCCTTCTTCCGTGCGGTTGCCTGGATGCTCATGGCGCTAGCCATCGGTTCATTTATGTCCAGCGCCTTCTTGATTTACCCGGCCGTGCCGGACAAGGACAACGAGCGTCTCATCGAGGCTGGCCTGACCGTCGATGGGCACATTGCGGCGCGCACCGGCGCGTGGGCCGCCGTGGGCGCTGCGGTGGTGTCGTTGATTGAGGTTCCCCTCGTGATGTCGGACCTCACCGGTACCCCGTTGGGCCAAGTCCTCAACCCAGAGCTGATGGGCATGGCGGTGGGGCAGATTGCCACGTCGCAAGTGTGGCTGCTCACCGCGGGAATCGCAGCGCTCGTTGCCATCATGGGCTTTGTTGCGCGCACCTGGGCGGGACAGGTTGCCACGTTCTTCCTGTCGCTGTTGTTGACGGTGCCCCTCGGCATGGAGGGTCACTCGGCCTCCGGCGGCGATCATGATTACGGCACGAACTCGCTGCTATTGCACCTTTTCTTCATCATGCTGTGGGTCGGCGGGCTCATGGGTCTCATTGCGCATGGCCGCCGCCTAGGCCCTGACATGGGCGTGGCGGTTCGCCGCTACTCTACGGTTGCGCTGCTGTCCATCTTGGGGCTGGCGGCGACCGGTGTGGTCAACGCGCTCATCCGCGTTGAGCTAGGGGATTTATTCACCACTCGCTATGGCTTGCTGGTGTTGAGCAAAACAGTGCTCACCGTGGTGCTCGCGGCCATCGGCTTTGTGCATCGCCGGGTCACCATTCCCCAGCTGCAACGCGCGCCGCGCCTGTTCATCCGGGTGGCCGTGGTGGAGGTTCTCATCATGGCGGCCACAGTCGGCGTGGCCATCTCGATGGGCCGTACACCGCCCCCGCCGCCGCGGGATCCGAACCTCAACGCCATGCAGATCCTCGTGGGCTACGAGCTTTTCGACGCCCCCACAGCCACCAACGTGTGGACCATGTTCCGCTTTGATCTCATGTTTGGCTCGCTCGGACTCGTGCTAGCCGGCTTCTACCTGTACGCGCTCTGGCGTCTGAAGCAGCGTGGGCTGACGTGGTCGGCGGTGCGTACTACCTGGTTCCTTGTGGGCTCACTGGGCCTGACGCTGATCCTGAGCAATGGCATCGGCCTATACATGCCGGCGCTGTACTCTATGCACATGTTGGTGCACATGATTCTGTCGATGGCAATTCCCCTGTGCCTCGTGTTGGGCGCCCCAGTGACGCTGGTGATGGAAGCCTTTGAGCCGGGTGAGCCGGGCAAGCCGACGCTTCACGACGCCGCCGTCGCCCTCACCAAATCCCGTACCCTGCGTGTGCTCACGCACCCAGCGGTCAATGTCCTGCAGTTCCTGGCCATCCTCTACGTGCTCTACCTCTTCCCGAGCTTCTATGAGGTCGCCATTTCGGAACATGCAGGGCACGTCATCATGAACTGGGTCTTCTTGATTTCCGGCTATATCTACTACTGGGAGGTCATCGGCCCGGATCCGCTGCCGTGGCGCGCGCCCACGGGCGTTCGCCTGTTGATTCTGTTTGTGTCGATGCCCCTGCACCTCTTCGCCGGTGTTTATCTCATGCAGATGCAGGTGATTCTTGGTTTGGACTTCTATGAATCCTTGAACCTGCCGTGGAACCCGGACTTTGTGAAGGACCAGCGGACCGGCGGCGGCATTTCTTGGGGATTCGGCCAATTCCCGCTGGTGATTGTGTTCGGCTCACTATTCCGGGACTGGCTGCGGGAAGATCGCGCGACTGCTCGGCGCTATGATGCTAAGGCAGACGTGGACGGCGATGCTGATCTGGAACGCTATAACGCGATGCTCAAGCAAATGGGGGAAGGCGACGAATCTAGCTTCCGCCAGCACTAGGGGTGCCAGCACGAGAGAGCTGGCGCGTCCAGGGTGATGGAAAGGGTACTTCTGCCTGGATAAACGGATTTTTTGTTGACGCTTGCAACAAGTTATCCACAGGTTGCTGGCGGAGTCATTGCGGGTGCTGTTCCTGGTGGCAAAGATGCGAGGTAAGGGAGGCGCATCGCTTCCTCAACCGCAAGAAAGCTACCAGCCATGACCAGCAAAGGAATCAAGCAATGTCTCAATACCCAATTTCCATTACAGGACGTCTGACTCACGACCCGCACCTGACCAAAATCAGCGACACCATGTATAAGGCCCGCATCCGTATCGCTTCTTCCCGCAGCGTTCCGGAGAAAGACGAGGAAGGCAAAACCGTATGGCGGGAGCTGGATCTCAACTTTATCGATGGAGAAGTGTGGGGGCAGTGCGCCATCAACGTGAAGAAGTCACTGTTTAAGGGCATGCCCGTCTTCGTTATGGGCTCCATCGTGACTGACCGGTGGGAAGATCAGCACGGTGCGAAGCGCTCTAGGACCTATATCAAAATCGCCCACGTGGGCCTGGACCTCAACCGCTTCTGCATCACCTCTACAAAGATCGGTACCTCCTATGGTGAGGAGGGCAGCGAAGCCCTCTGGCTAGGGGAGAATCCGCCGGTTTTGGACGTGGATTACACGGCGCCGCCGAGCGATTCACAAAACGCAAGGGATACGCAGAACACAGAGAGCACAGAAGGCTCGGAGAGTGCAACGGAAGAAGCAATGCCAGCTGCATTGCGGCCGGGAGATACTCCGCAGGACACCGCGGCGGACCGTCAGCAAGCGCAGTCCGGGGCTGAGCCATACCTTGAACCGGAGCCAGAAGAAGCGATGGTCTAAGGACAAAGGACTACCGCCGCCCATGTCATGTAGTCTTTGTACTGTTATTTACCAATCCTGACAGAAGCAAAGGGTGAAACATGGGCGAATTCATCTACACGATGAAAAACGTGCGTAAGGCCATCGGTGACAAGGTTATTTTGGACAACGTCACCATGGCTTTCTACCCGGGCGCCAAGATCGGCGTCGTGGGCCCCAACGGTGCAGGTAAGTCCTCGATCCTGAAGATTATGGCCGGACTGGATCAGCCTTCCAACGGTGAGGCCTTCATCGATCCGGGCAAGACCGTCGGCATCCTCCTCCAGGAGCCGCCGCTCAACGAGGAAAAGACGGTCCGTGAGAACGTCGAAGAGGGCCTTGGAGAAATTTTCCAGAAGAAGCAGCGCTTCGAAGAGATTGCCGAAGAGATGGCCACCAACTACTCCGATGAACTCATGGAGGAGATGGGCAAGCTCCAGGAGGAGCTGGATGCTGCCGATGCCTGGGAAGTGGATTCCAAGATCGAGCAGGCCATGGAAGCACTGCGCTGCCCGCCGTCCGATGACCCGGTGACCAACCTCTCCGGTGGTGAGCGCCGCCGCGTCGCGCTGGCCAAGCTGCTGCTGAGCGAGCCGGACCTGCTGCTGCTCGACGAGCCTACTAACCACCTTGACGCCGAGTCCGTCCAGTGGCTGGAGAAGCACCTCGAGTCCTACCCGGGTGCGGTCCTCGCAGTGACCCACGACCGCTACTTCCTCGACCACGTCGCGGGCTGGATCTGTGAGGTGGACCGCGGCAAGCTCTACCCCTACGAGGGCAACTACTCCACCTACCTGGAGAAGAAGGCCGAGCGTCTCGAGATTGCTGGCGCTAAGGACAAGAAGCTGCAAAAGCGCCTCAAGGACGAGCTCGCGTGGGTTCGCTCCGGTGCGAAGGCCCGCCAGGCCAAGAACAAGGCTCGTCTCCAGCGCTACGAGGAAATGGCTGCGGAGGCCGAGCAGTACAAGAAGCTCGACTTCGAAGAGATTCAGATTCCGACTCCGCCGCGCCTGGGCAACAAGGTCGTGGAGGTCAAGAACCTGACCAAGGGCTTCGACGGCCGTGTCCTCATCAAGGATCTTTCCTTCACCTTGCCGCGCAACGGCATCGTCGGTGTTATCGGGCCGAACGGTGTGGGTAAGTCCACCCTGTTCAAGACCATCGTGGGCTTGGAACAGCCGGATTCGGGTTCCGTTGACGTCGGCGAGACTGTCAAGCTGTCTTATGTTGACCAGGGCCGCGAGAACATCGACCCGGAGGCCACCGTGTGGGAGGTCGTCTCCGACGGGCTGGATTACATCCACGTCGGTCAGAACGAGATGCCGTCCCGCGCCTACCTCTCCGCTTTCGGTTTCAAGGGTGCTGACCAGCAAAAGCCTTCCAAGGTCCTCTCCGGTGGTGAGCGTAACCGCCTGAACCTGGCCTTGACCCTCAAGGAAGGCGGCAACCTGATCCTTCTCGATGAGCCGACCAACGACTTGGACGTGGAAACCCTGGGCTCCCTGGAAAACGCCCTGGAGAAGTTCCCTGGCTGCGCCGTGGTCATCTCCCACGATCGCTGGTTCCTCGACCGCACCTGTACTCACATCTTGGCGTGGGAGGGCAACGTCGCAGAAGGCCAGTGGTTCTGGTTCGAGGGCAACTTCGGCGACTACGAGAAGAACAAGGTCGAGCGTCTCGGCGAGGAGGCTGCACGCCCGTCCCGCGTTACCCACCGTAAGCTCAGCCGCTAGGGCCTTTAAGTCCCTAGCGTTAAAGCACGAACTCCGGAAGGAACCTGGAATGTCCGCTCAGAATGTTGTGTCGGAGGAGACCAAGGACAACGTCCACGCGCTTACTGTGGGCGTGCGCTGGTCGGACTTTGACATGTACGGCCACATGATGAATGCCAACTTCATTGAGCTGGCGCAGGAGGCGCGCTTGGCTTTTGCCATGCACCACTTCTACGCACGTGGCGTCAATATGGTGGCTTTCGTTCGTCACATCGAAGCGGACTATGTCCGCCCCATCAAGTGGGATGGACGCCATGGAACGGTGACGGTGGAAACCACGGTGGTGCGCCTCGGCACCACGTCTTTCACTACTCGCCAGACGATCAAGGATGCGCAGGGCCAAGTGGCCTGCGTCATTGATTGCGTGCAGGTCACCATTGACCCGGACACTCAGATGCCGCGAGAGGTCTCTGAGCAGGAGCGCAACATTATCCTGGAGCACGCTGTCGTCGAGCTTGAGCAGCAGTAATGGAGCGCGAAACTCTGACATTGCGCAGCGGTGGGGTAGGGCTGCGTGCCCTCCTCTCCCGCGCGACGGGGCTGGATGCATCCGCAGCGGTGCGCCTGCGTCAGTACGACACCAACCAGGCCGAGGTCTTTGTGACCACGCCGTTCGACGTCGTCGTGGCTCGGCGTTGCGAGGGGACTGTGGGCCGCGACGGTGCTGTGGTGTCGGCGCAGGCGCTTCTCGATGCCCTCCACACCGCCCCTGATTCCCTCGGCCACGAGGGAGGCGTGGAACTTGATTTAGGTCCAGCACGTGATCCGTCCTGGCCGGGGGCCTTGCCGCCGGCACAGGGTTTTAGGGAGATCGACTCGCTGCCGGTCGACGTTGTCCGTGAACTCGCGGACAAGGGCCGCCAGCTGGCCCGCCAATTCTCCGGGCCGATGGGACCTCCGAAGAGCCTGCTGAATCAGACGGTGCTCACCGTGAATGATGCGGAGACTCAGGTGGAGATTCCTATGCGGATGATTTTCGCCTGCACGAGCTTGGGGCTCATCCCGGGCTTTGCCGCCTCACTCGAGATCCCCCGCCACCTTCGCGTGGCGGGCAAGGGGCGCTGGGTGCGCCTTGATGCGCCTTATGGCAGCGTTTACCACTCGACGCGGCTGTCCTTGTTCTAAAGGTCTAAAGCAGTGCGTACCCCGCCAGTGCGGCGCCTACGGCGACCGTCCACGGCGGGGCTTTGCATAAGAGTGCTATTCCTGTGCCCACTGCGATGAGCGCCGAGGCCCACCCCGTAACTCCGTGAGTGATGATGGGGCTTACAGGACCGTACATCGCGCAGTGTGCTCATGCTCCGCATACTAACGTCTGACGGGGAGCCGTGCCTGCTGAGCAGGAACAACACATCTAAGGGGTGATCTGCGTTACCCTAAAGGGGTCGAATTCTTTTTCTTCAGCAAAAGGAGATGGCTCGAAGCATGCGTATTGGCGTACCCAAAGAAATCATGAATAACGAAAACCGCGTCGCGCTTACCCCCAGCGCGGCCGGGACGCTGGTGAAGGATGGCCATGAGGTTGTAGTGGAAACAACGGCCGGGGAAGGTGCTTCGTTTCCGGACTCCAGCTATGAAGAGGTCGGCGCGATCATCGTTCCCTCCGCAGCGGAGGCCTGGGCTGCGGATATGGTGGTCAAGGTTAAAGAGCCACTCGAGTCAGAATATGGATATCTGCGCGAGGACCTCCTGCTGTTCACCTACCTGCACCTGGCTGCGGACCGCCCGTTGACGGAAGCGCTGATCACATCGGGGACGACGGCCGTAGCCTATGAGACGGTGACCGATTCTCGCGGCACCCTGCCACTGTTGACCCCGATGTCCCAGGTTGCTGGTCGTCTTGCCGTAATCGAGGGCGCGCACCATCTGCTCTCCACCGAAGGTGGGCGCGGTTTGCTGGTTGCTGGCGTACCAGGCACGCGGCCAGCCCGCGTTGTCGTTATCGGTGGTGGCCAAGTGGGGGCGTCGGCAGTGGCAATGGCGCACGGCCTGCGCGGCGAGGTGACGGTGTTGGACCTTGACCCGCACGTGTTGCAGCGCTTCGATGAGCAGTATCAGGGCAGCGTGCGCACCATTGTGTCGGATCCGGCGGCGCTCGAGGCTGAGTTGCTGGAGGCGGACTTGGTTATCGGCGCGGTGTTGGTTCCAGGTGCTGCGGCGCCGAAGTTGGTGCGCGAAGATATGGTCGAGCGGATGAAGAAGGGCGCTGTGCTTGTCGACGTCGCCATTGACCAAGGCGGCTGCTTTGAAAACTCCCGAAAGACCTCGCACGATGATCCCACCTTCAAGGTGCACGACACGATCTTCTACTGCGTGGCCAACATGCCGGGCGCGGTAGCGAATACCTCCGCCCGGGCGTTGGGCTCTGCCACGCTGCCCTATATGCGTGCAGTGGCTGCTGATGGCTTTGACGGTGCGGTTGAGCGCTACCCAGGCTTGGGCGATGGACTCATGACTCGTGGGGGAGAGCTGCTGTCCCAGCCGGTAAAGGACGCCTTCGGGCTTTAGGGAGCGCGGTTGATGAGCATCGCCGCCACTCGCTCCATGTGGTCCCAAATCATGGCGCGATAGGCCGGCGGGATGGTCTCCTCGTCGATCTGCGCTAAGGAGTTGCCCATGAGCTCGAGCCAGCGATCATGGGCGGCCATGTCGATGGGGTAGGGCGCATGGCGCATGCGCAGGCGAGGGTGGCCGCGCTGCTCGGAAAAGAGCTGTGGCCCTCCCCAATACTGCACAAGGAACCAGGTCAGGCGCTGTTCTGATCCCTCCCAGTCCTGCTGTGGGTACATCGGGCCGATGAGATCATCCTCGCGCACCTGGGCGTAGAAACCGCCGACGAGTTTCTCAAAGGTCTCCATTCCGCCGACGGCGTCGTACACGCTCGTTGGTTGCACGCCTAATCTTCCTTTCTCGTCAGGCTGGGTTCTTCCAGATCAAAGATAGCCATCCCCCGCGGGTAGGGCGTGGTAATTCCTTCCGTGTGCATGGCGGTGAGGATTTTCGCCTGCATGGCGCGCTGCACATCCCACTGCTTGCCCGGTAGCGTCTTGACGGAAACGCGGTAGGACATGTGGTCCACTTCCAGGCCAGACATGCCGTTGACCGTGGGGGTGGCCAGGATGAAGTCCTTGATGTCGGAGTCGCGGGCGGCTTCTTCTGCTGCGGTGGTGATGACGTCGACTGCTCGGGTGGGGTCGTTGCTCAGCGCGATGGGGACCTGGACGCGGGCTACGGAGTAGCGGTCGGAGTGGTTGGCCACCTGCAGGATTTCGCCATTGCGGACGTACCATAGCGCGCCATCGATGTCGCGGACCGTGGTGATACGCAGGGAAATGGACTCTACATCGCCGAAGACCCCGTTGCCGAGGTCGATGGTGTCACCGATGCCGTACTGGTCCTCCATGAGCATGAAAATGCCGGAGAGGAAGTCCTTGACCAGCGCCTGGGCACCGAAACCAAGGGCGACACCAACCACGCCGGCTGAGGCCACGAGCGGGGCGACGTTGACTCCGAGCTTGTCTAAGATGGCCAGCACTGCCCAGACCCAGACGAATATGGCGACCGCGGAGCGGCCGACGCCGGCGAGAGTCTGGATGCGGGAGGTGCGCCGTGCCTCTTGCGTTTTCTCGAGCGCCTTATCGGTTGTTCGGTGAGCTTTGCGAGGGGAGAGCGGCGAGCTGAGCTTGCCTTTCTTGATGCTGTTGTCTGCCAGTTTGGTGATGAGCCGACGCAGCAGCCAGCTACCGATGATGGCGACTATGAGGATGAGCGCGATGCCGATGGGTTTGTCTATGAGCCAGGACTGCATGTTTTCTGTCTGCCACCAGCGGGTGACCGCGTCGACAGCCCCGTCGCTCTGCTCGGCGGAGGCGCTTAGGTATGTGGTTGATCTGGTCACGTGTGTCCTTTCTGCTATCGCTCACGTCTGACGCCTACCGATGGTAGGGAAGAGAGTTGAATATAAAAAGCTAGTCTTTCTCGCAACTGAACAGCTTGGTCTAGACTTGTGCCTCATGACTGACAACCGCACTCTTGGCTTTTCTTCCCGTTCCATCCATGCCGGTTACCAGCCGGATCCTTACATGGGATCCATCAACGTACCGATTTACGCTTCCACCACGTACCAGCAGGATGGCCTCGCGCAGCTGCGCGGCGGCTACGAGTATGGCCGCGTGGCCAACCCCACCGTTCATTCCCTAGAGAAGACCCTCGCGGCGCTAGAGAATGCCGAGTATGCTCGCTGTTTCGCCACGGGCATGGCGGCCGTCGATACCCTCATCCGTATCATCGTGCGCCCAGGTGACCACGTGATTTTGGGTAACGATGCCTACGGCGGCATGTACCGTCTCCTGCACCATGACTACGGTGAGTGGGGCATCGAGCTGTCCATCGTTAATACCGCCGATACCGCGGCCGTGGAGGCAGCGTTGAAGGAGAACACCAAGCTCATTTGGTTGGAGACCCCGACCAATCCGGCGACGACGATCACGGATATCGCTGCGGTCACTAAGGCAGTCAAGGCGGCTGGCGACGTCCAGATTGTCGTCGACAACACCTTCGCCACTCCCTACCTGCAGAACCCTCTGGAGCTGGGCGCGGATCACGTTCTGCACTCCACCACGAAGTACCTGGGCGGCCACTCGGATGTGCTGGGTGGTGCGGTCGTGACCAATTCCGCTGAGATGGATGAGCGCCTGCTGTATTTCCAAGGAAACGTCGGTGCGGTGTCCTCGCCTTTCGACGCCTACCTCACCGCCCGCGGCATCAAGACCTTGGAAGTCCGCATGGATCGCCACTGTTCCAATGCGCAGGCTGTGGCTGAGTTCTTGGAATCCCGCCCAGAGGTCAAGCAGGTGCTCTACCCGGGCCTGCCCTCGCACCCGGGCCACGAGCTGGCGAAGAAGCAGATGCGCGGCTTTGGCGGCATGATGTCCGTGCGCTTCCATAGCGAGGAGCATGCTCGCCAGATTTGTCTCAACACCAAGCTCATCTCATTGGCGGAGTCCCTCGGCGGTGTGGAGTCCCTCATTGAGCACCCGCAGAACATGACGCATATCTCCGCGGAAGGCTCCGAACTCGTCCCACCGGCAGACCTCGTGCGCATCTCCGTGGGCATTGAGTCCATTGATGACCTGCTCGCAGACTTGGAGCAAGCCCTCGACGCCCTGGACTAAAACCACCGAGAGCGCCAAGGCAGTGTGGGCCTCGGCGCTTGCGCTGTGTGAGGTTAGAGGGAAGTGAGCAGGGAACCGGCCGTGCGGTCGGTTTCTTGCAGCATGAGCGGATCGGTGCCCGGCATGGGGGAGATGGTGGTATCCGGCCACTGCGAATAGGTGGGGATGCCGACGATGTGCAGGCGCGGGTCCTCGGTGCCGCCGGGGTTGACCACGCGACGGTTCCATGTCGTCTCCGGCGAGCCGGTGGCCTGCCCATGGTCGACGAACGCGCGAACACGTCCGTTGAGGGATACCGCAAGTGGGTCGCCGGCGCGGCGGACATCGGGGGAGTGCATCCAGGCGTCGATAAGCCAGGTGGAGGAAGCCTCGCCGTGCGCGGTGCGCAGCGTGAACTTCTCACCGATCTCCAGCTGGGGGCGCTGGCCCAGGAAGGTGACGAGGCCGGCGTCGACAAGCGCCAGCAGCTGGCGGGTGCGGAAGAGCGGCGGGCCGGAGCCCACCATCTGCCCAAAGGCCATGAACTCCTTGTAGGTGCTGGTCCGGGACTCCCACGTCATCCGGCCCTCCGAGCCGGCGATGGAGGAGGGCTTGCGCGCGGCTGAGATGGCCCACAGCGCGGACTTCAGCGGGGAATCGGCGGCGGCGACGGCCTCCCGGATATCGCGGGCGAGGCCCTCGGCGATGTACTCGGTGATCTCGGCGCCCTCCGCGCTGTCGAAGTCCGCCAGCGGGTTCGCCCAGTGGGCAAGGTCGAGGGGGTCAGTCGATGCGCCCTCCAGCGCCACGCGCAGCTGATCCGCCATGCCTCGGAGATCTGGGGCGGTGAGCTCCGTGGAATCAATCGTGGCGAGGATATCCGCAAGCGGGCGCTGCAGGGCATCTGGGAATACACGAGCCTGGTTCTCGTAGTATTCGGCGTAGGAATCACGCAGAATGTGCGGTAGCAGCTGCGTGCTAAAGTCCAGCTCCGCTTCCGGATCAAGCGCGGCGACCGCGACGCGGAAGCGGGTCAGCTCAGCCTTTGGTGGCAGCGCGTGATACTCCGACTTCGGGATATAAGGGTAGCCGCGGCCGGAGGAGACGATGAAGTGCGGTTCCTCGCCGTTGGGTTCGTAGCGCAGTCCGGAGCGGGTGGAGGGATCCTCGACGAACTCGCCGCCGCGGTCGATGGTGAGCAGCGCCATGACGTCGAAGAAGCCCATGCCCAGGCCCCGAACTAGGACCTTCTCGCCCGCAGGAACCTCAGACACCGGTTGCTCCACCGGGTTATCTGGGCGCACCCAGTGCAGGCCGGAATCTGCGGCCTCCGCCAGGGCACGCTCGGACTCGGTCAGGGCAGGCACCTGCCAGCCATAAGCCAGGACGGTGGCATCGGCGGTGACGGTGGTGCCGTCGGAAAGCTCGATGGCGTCCTGTTCACCGCGCTCCTCTACGGACAACGCGCGCGCACGGTGCTGGACGACGTCCACGCTCTCCGGCAGCTGAGCCAGCGCAACCTCGAAGACCCACTCCAAGTAGGCGCCGTAGAGCGCGCGGGAAGGGTTGGATTCCGGGCGGGTCTGCGCGAGCTCTGTGGCAAATGAGGCGGCGAGCCCCTCGCGCGGCGGGTGGGAATCATAAAGCTTTAGCTTGGCGGGCGCGATGTCGGGGCGCTCGCCGCGCAGAAGCTGGATCCACTCGTAGAGAATGGGACCCTCCAGCACCGGCGCGGTGGTCGTGGAATCAGGCTCGGTGAATAACGTGACCGCGCCAGCCAGGGTGTTCATGCACAGCGTGCGGGTCTGATCCGTATCCCAAATGCGGCCGGCGCCCAGCGGGGCATCGTCGATGATGTGGAGTCGCAGGGGTGAATGAAGGGGGGTCGCGCGCAGATGGGCCGCAAGGCGCTCGACCAGCGAGATACCGCGCGGGCCGGCCCCGACGATGGCGATGGCGGGCATATAAATCAACCTCAAACTTTTAGACTGTGCTGTCTAGTGGAATAATACCGCTCAGTATGCGTTGTGTTAAATCCAGAGACACAGCACAAACCGACTACCGACTTTCTGAAAGCATTACCGTGAAAACTCTACGCGCACTCGCCGCCACCCTGGCAGCAGCCCTCGCCTTAGCGGGCTGCTCTGCCGCGGATCGGCCGGACGGGGAGGATAACGTCCTCACCTACCTCGAGCCGCAATTCTTCCGCACGCTCTATCCGCCGGCCGCCGGCTTTTACCCCAACGGTGGCGTGGTCAACCAGCTGACCGACCGCCTCCTTTATCAGGATCCCGAGACCCTGGAACTCTCGCCATGGATCGCCACGGAGATGCCCAAGGTCAACGCCGATGCCACGGAATACACGTTTACTATCCGCACCGACGTCACCTACTCCGATGGTTCTCCTTTGACCGCCGAGAACGTCGTGGCCAACTTCGACCTCTTCGGCCGCGGCGATAAATCCCGCACGCTGACCAGCTCCGAGCAGATCGCCAACTATGACCGCGGCGAAGTCGTGGACGAGGACACCGTGAAGTTCTACTTCACTCAGCCCTCCCCGGGTTTCCTCCAAGCCACCTCCGCCTATAACGCCGGCCTGCTCTCTGATTCCACGTTGGCTCTAGACAACGAGGGCTTCGGCCCCGGCAACGCGGTCAACGTTATTGGCTCTGGCCCCTTTGTGGTGGAGTCGGAAGAAATCGGCACCGACCTCAAGCTCAAGACCCGTGAGGACTACGACTGGGCCCCACCAGCGGCCAAGCACCAGGGCCGCGCGGAGATCGACGGCGTCCACTACATCCTCGCCGCCGAGGAATCCGTGCGCACCGGAGCAATCCTTTCCGGCCAGGCCGATATCGCCCGCCAGATCTCCGCCCCGCAGGAGCCGCTGCTGAAAGAACAAGGTGTTGACATCGTCTCACGCGGCACGAACTCCATGAACAACCAGTTCGCCTTCCGCTTCGACCACCCGCTGCTGCAAGACAAGCGCGTGCGCGAGGCCATCATCCACGGCGTGGACCGCGAGGAGATCCTTCGCGTGCTCTTCTCCGAGTCCTACCCGCTCGCCACCTCCTCCGTGGCCGAGACCGGCCTGGCGTATAAGGACCAGTCCGCCGCCTATACCTTCGACCCGGAGGAATCCAAGCGCCTTCTCGATGAGGCCGGATGGGAGCCCGGGCCCGATGGCATCCGCGTCAAGGACGGCCAGCGCCTCGTCCTGCGCACCAACACCGCGTTGCCGCAGCCGCGCTCCAAGGAAGTCATGACCATGGTGCAGGATCAGCTGCGCGCCCTGGGCATTGGTATCCAGGTCAATGCTGGTGACCAGGCCACCCAGAATGCCGATGCCAAGGACATCAACAAGGTGCAGATCTACCACTCGATGGTCGGTCGCGCCGACTACGACGTCATCACTTCGCTCTACGGCATCAACAACCGCGATGCCTTCCTCAACCAGGACGCGGAGGGCAATCCCATCGACGAACACCTGCAGGAGCTTCTCGACGCCGTCCTCGATACCCCCGATAAAGAAGGCCGCATCAAGGCCAAGGAAGAGGTCCAGGACTACCTCACCGAGCAGGCCTATGTGCTCCCGCTCTTCGAGGAACCCGTGGTTTATGCCGTGCGTCCGGGCATTTCGGGTTTTAGTCCGGAATCGGTGGCGCGCCCGTGGTTCTACGAGGTCAGCATCGACGCCGCGCCGCAGCGCGCAGCATCGAATGAGGAGGAGAAATAAATGACAACTCGCCAGATTTTCAGCCGCATTGGGCAGGCCCTCCTCGTGCTGCTCATTACCTACACCGTGGCCTTCCTGCTTCTGTCGGCGCTGCCGTCGGATGCCGTGCAGTCCCGCTTCGGCGACCCCGCTCTGGGCCTATCCCAGGCGGAGATTGATGCCATTCGGGATGAGATGGGCGCGGACAAGCCGCTTGTGGTGCAGTACTTCACGTCCCTGGGTGGCTTCCTTACCGGGCACTTTGGTAACTCGACGCAGTCGGGCGCCCCGGTAGCTACGCTGCTTGCCGACGCCCTTCCCCACACCCTCATCCTCGCCGCCAGCGCCATCGGCGTGGCACTCATCGTGGCCGTGCTCGTTGCCTTCCTAGCGACGCTGCCGGGGCTCGGTGCCATCGGTTCCTTCTTCCGAGGCCTGCCTTCCTTCATGGTCTCTCTGCCGGGATTCTGGATTGCCATCCTGCTCATCCAGTTCTTCTCCTTCCAGCTGGGCTGGGTGCGCGTTATCGAACCCGGCAGCGTGGAGGGCCTCATCCTGCCTACCCTGACGCTGTCGGTGCCCATGGCCGCGCCGTTGATTCAGGTGCTGATTCGCTCCATCGACGAGACGCAATCACGGCCCTTCGTTCAAGCGGTACGCGCACGCGGTGCCTCGGAGTCCGGGATTTTCTGGCGCACCGTCTTGCGTAACTCGTTGCTGCCTACCTTGACCATGGCGGGCCTGCTCTTCGGTGAACTCGTTGGCGGTGCCGTGGTGACCGAAACCGTCTTCGGCCGCACTGGCTTGGGATACATGGTGGCCCAGGCCGTGGCTAACCGCGATACCCCGGTTCTGCTGGCGGTGGTTCTCATCGCCGCCACTTCCTACATCATCATCAACCTCGTGGTGGACCTGCTCTACCCGGTGCTGGACCCGCGCCTGCGCGCCAGCACCCCGGAACGCAGTTCTGCTCACCGCACAGATTCCGCCGCCACCCCGGCGACTGACTTCTCGGCCACTACTTCGGAAAGGACGGTGCGCTCATGAGCATGACGCACACTAAGCCGCTGCGTTCTACACGGGCGCCGCGCCGCCAGACCTCTAACCCGTGGCTCGCGCCGGGTTCCATCATCGCCATCGTGATCCTCGCGATCGCTTTCTTGGCGGCCCTGTTCCCGAGCTTGTTTACCTCAGCAGACCCTTATGCGGGCACCGATGTGGCCCTGTTGCCGCCGGGAGAGTCCGGGCACATCATGGGAACGGACGCGGTGGGACGCGATCTCTACGCGCGCATCATTTACGGTGCCCGCCAGTCGCTGCTTGGCGCGCTGATCGCCGTGGCTGTTGGCCTGGTCGTCGGTACGCTGATCGGACTTCTCGCCGGCTCTTTGCGCGGAGCGGTGGATACCGTCCTCATGCGCGTGGTCGACGTGTTGCTGTCCATCCCGGGCATCCTGCTGTCGCTGTCCATCATCATCGTGCTGGGCTTTGGTTCCGTACAGGCGGCGGTGGCTGTCGGTGCGACCTCGGTGGCGACCTTCGCGCGCTTGGCCCGCTCCCAGGTAATCTCCGTGGCCAGCTCGGACTACATCGAGGCCGCGTACGGTGCGGGCGCCACCCACGCCACCGTGCTCTTCCGCCATATCCTTCCCAATTCACTCACCCCGGTTATTGCCCTGGCCACCCTGCAATTCGGCACCGCCATTCTGCAGCTGTCGATCCTCGGCTTCCTGGGCTACGGCGCCCCGCCTCCGACCCCGGAGTGGGGGCTTATCATCGCCGAGGGCCGCGACTTCATGGCCACCGCCTGGTGGCTCATTATCCTGCCCGGTATCGCGCTGGTGGCCGTGGTGATGTCCGCCAACCGTCTGTCCCAGAACTTCCCCGTGGAGGCCTAACATGTCTGTTTCAAAGAATGCAGCGCAGCCCCTGCTGCACGTGCGGGACCTCAACGTGTCCTATTCCACCGCAGGTGGTGACGTTCCCGCGGTCCAGGGCGTCAGCCTCGAGGTGCATCCTGGGCAGATGACCGCCATCGTGGGCGAGTCCGGCTCCGGCAAGACCACCTCCGCCATGGCAGCCATCGGTTTGCTGCCCTCGAATGCCACCATCGACGCCGGAACCATCACCTTCGATGGCCGCGATATCACTTCGCTGCGCCGCCGTCAGTGGCGTGAGCTGCGAGGGCGACGCATCGGGCTGATCCCGCAGGACCCCAATAACTCCCTCAACCCGGTCCAGACCATCGGCGCCTCGGTGGAGGAGGGGCTGCGCATCCACAAGGTCGGCAGCGCTGCAGAGCGCAAGGCTAAGGCACTGGAGCTGTTGGAGCGCGTCGGCATCGATGACCCTGCGCGCCGCTATCACCAGTACCCGCATGAGCTGTCCGGCGGCATGAAGCAGCGCGTACTCATTGCCGCTGCGGTGGCACTGGAGCCGGACCTCATCATCGCCGACGAGCCCACCTCCGCCCTCGATGTCACCGTGCAGAAGATCATCCTCGACCTCCTCGATGACATGCGCGCAGAGCTCGGCATGGGCATCCTCTTCATTACCCACGACCTAGCCGTGGCCGGTGACCGCGCCGACCGCGTCGTGGTCATGGAGTCTGGCCAGCTGCGCGAGGAAGGCCTAGCCGCCACAGTACTGACCAACCCGCGCCACGACTACACCAAACGCCTGCTTGCCGACGCCCCCTCCCTCACCGTCGCCGACGCCGGCACGTCAACTGCCCGCGCCGTCGCACCCCAGGGCAACCTAAGCACTCAGCGTGCTTCATCTGAATCTACCGGCGCGCCGACTACTCGCGCTGCCGGCGAACCTTTGGTGCGCGTCGAAGGCCTGACCCAGCGCTTCGGTGATTTCACCGCGGTCGATGACATCTCCTTCACCGTGGCCAAGGGCGCGACCCACGCCATCGTGGGCGAGTCCGGCTCCGGCAAGACCACCACCGGGCGCAGCATCGCCATGTTCAATACCCCGACTGCGGGCAGCATCACCGTCGGCGGGCGCGACATCGTAGGCCTGCGCGGCAAGGCCTCGCGCGAAGAGCGAAACAACATCCAGCTGGTCTACCAGAACCCCTATGGCTCGCTGGACCCCAAGCAGACGATTGGCCAGACGGTGGCGGAGCCGCTGCGGAATTTGAAGGGGGCGTCGGCAAGCAGCGCGAAAGCCAAGGCCAAAGAGTTCCTCGAGCTGGTCGCCCTTAACCCGGATTATTATGACCGGCGCCCGCGCGAGCTCTCCGGCGGTCAGCGCCAGCGCGTGGCCATCGCCCGGGCGATGATTGTGGAGCCGGAGCTGGTCATCCTCGATGAGGCTGTCTCCGCCCTCGACGTCACCGTGCAGGCCCAAATCCTGCGGCTGCTGGCCCGGCTGCAGGAGGAGCTTGGCCTGACCTACATCTTCATCTCGCACGACCTGGCGGTGGTCAACCAGATCTCCGATACCGTGTCCGTGCTCTCGAAGGGCCAGCAGGTGGAATGCGGGCCCACGGCCGAGGTCTTTAGCAACCCGCAATCACCGTTTACCCGCAAGCTTATCGAGGCCATCCCCGGCTCGCGCTACCGCGCCGGTGACCTCAACCTCGGCCTGTAGCCTGGGGCCAATCAAGAAAGGATTAGTTCATGGCAGACATTATTAACCTACTGGCGGATGCAAGCGAGGACGTCGCCCAGCTGCGCGAGCGCCGGCCTGAAGCTAAGGAGAATGCGCAGGCCTCCTTCGCCGCGCTCCTTGAGCCTAAAGAGCCCGGCACGTTCAGCTATGCGGAGCGCTACGCCATCGCGATGTTTGTTGCTGGCATTTACCAGGCTCCGCAGGCGGTGGAGTTCTATTCCGACCTGCTGGCGGAGGAATCCGAGGAGCTCGCTGAAGAAGTAGCCCGCGCGGTGGAGCGCGGCATCACCACCGGCCCATACTCTGGTGGCGGCTTCACACTTTTCGACGGCTCGCCACGCCTCGCCGCCGCCCTCGACTTCGCCCACCTTCTGGCCTTCCACCCCAAGGACGCCTCCCCGGCCGCGATCGGTCACCTGCAGGCGGCCGGCTGGTCCAACGATGACATCGTGACGTTGGGACAGCTCGTCAGCTTCCTGTCCTTTCAGCTGCGGGTGGCCCACGGATTGTCTGTGCTGGCCGGTACCGCCCAGCCCACGCCTGTGACTGAGGAGCCGCGTCCTACCCAGACCCCGGATTGGGTGCCGGGGGAGGGGACGTTGGTGCCGGACGTCGTCAAGCCGCAGGGCTTTGTGGCACACTCCCTAGGCTGGAAGCCGTGGGTGCCGCCGCAACCAAAGGAGGAGTTCACCGACGCGCAGCGTGACGCGCTGATTAAGCCCGAGCGCATCGACATGGAGTACTTCCGCCTGCTGGCCCGCGACCCGGCAGCGCTCAAGGCGCGCACGCTGACGGATTTGGACATTTTCTACAACACCGACGGCGGATTGGGGCGCGCCGAGCGTGAGCTGGCCGCCACGGTGGTCTCGCGCCTCAATGGCTGCGAGTACTGCGCATCGGTACACCAGCAGCGCGCCAAGGAGGAGGGCGGTGACGCCGCAGCGATTGACCGCCTGCTCGACGAGGGCGTTTCTGCTGACCTGGGCTCGGCGCAGTGGTCCGCCATCCGTGACGCCGCCCTGGCCCTGACCGAGTCGCGCTTTGCGTTCGACGCCTCCCACGTGGATGGTCTCCGCGAGGTGGGTTTCGATACGCTGGCAATCATCGATGTCATCAACTCCTCCGCGTTCTTCAACTGGGCAAATCGCCTGATGTTGACGCTGGGGGAGCCGGATGTGCCGAAGCGCTTCCGCTAACTGAAGGAGGAAAAATCATGGTGAAGACTGCCGTTGTGACCGGGGCAACCGGTGGAATGGGCGTGGAGATCATCAAGGACCTTGCGCGAGACCACCGCGTGTATGCATTAGGGCGGCGCGCCGGGGAGCTGCCGGAGGCGGAGAACATCGTGCCGGTGGGCATCGACCTGCTGTCGCTACTTGATGGTGCGGCGCTTCCCACCGAGCTTTCTGAACTGGAGCGCGTGGACGTGCTCGTGCATGCGGCGGCCCGGGCGGATAAGCGCTCAGTGGAAAGCGCTAGCCCGGAAGATTGGCGTGCGCAGATGGACCTCAACGTGCACGTGCCAGCAGAGCTGACCCGCCTTCTGCTGCCTGCGCTGCGTGCGGCGGAGGGCCTCGCGGTGTTCATCAACTCCGGTGCCGGCATCCACTCCTATGGTGACAACGTCATTTACGCCGCCACGAAGCACGCACTCTACGCGCTTGCCGACGGCCTCCGCCTCGGCGAACTCGGCATCCGCGTGTCCACCGTCGCGCCGGGTCCGACGGATACCCCGATGCTGCAGGGCTTGCAGGATTACAATCCGGAGCATGTCATCGCCCCGGTCGAGGTGGCGAAGGCTATTCGCACCACCGTTGATGCTGGGCCGACGACGCAGCTCACTGAGATCCGTGTGCGCCCGCGCATTGAGTTGAACCAGCGTAAGTAGGTGGCGCGTTTTCTCTCAAGATGCGAAAAACCCAGCACACGGTACAGTTATGAGGCGTGTCCACCTCTCAACGTCGCCGCCCCGCCTATTTGGTGATCGCGGATTCGCTTAGGAGCAAGATTGAATCCGGCGAATTAAAGCCGGGTGACCGTTTTCCCACCGAGCGGGAATTGGTTCAGGAATACAAGGTGGCGCGCATGACGGTGCGCCACGCGCTAGACATCGTCCAGATTGAGGGCCTCATTGACCGCAAGCGCGGGCGCACCGGTGGCACCTTCGTGCGTGCCACCCCGCCCACGTTGAGCCTGACGAGTGGCCGCAGTGCCCTCGATCAATTGCGTGAACATGGCCTCGATGTTGAGGTGCGGGTGCTGTCGCTGATGTTCATTGATGCTCCCGGGCACCTTGCTTCCGCCTTTGGGATTGAGGAGGGGGATTCCCTGTGGGAGTGCCGTACGGTGCAGGTGTCGGCGGGCTCGCCCATCATGGCCTCCACGCTCTTTATCCCGCAAGTCTTAGCACCAGGACTTACGGAAGAGGATGTGCAGAAGCCACTGACCGAGCTGTTGACGGAGCTTGACCTGACACCCGTTTTTAAGCGCGATTCCCTCGTGCCTGCCACCGCGCGCACGGAGGAACAAAAGGCCCTGGGCGTGGGGCGCAACCAGCCGGTCCTACGCATTACGAGAACCATCAAGGCAGAGGGCGGCGTCGTAGCCGCTCAGCTGGAAGAGACCCTGCGCCCTGATGCGGCCACGGTGGAGGTCGTCATTGGCGAGGATCCCACGCCGACCCTCGACTAGACACCAGCGAGGGCAGCGCCATAAGTTTTCCCCGCCGGGAATACGAACGTGTACTCCAGGAAACCCGCCAACCACCATCGGGTTGGTGGGTCTCGTTCTTTAAGAGCTAAAGGGCCCGCTGCTCCCGCTGTATCTTGCGGCATGTGAACTGTGGTCTGGGATCTCCTAGTTTCCCGTCCCCCTTCTAACGGTTGGCGGGTTTAGTTCTTTAAGGGCTTAAGAGTCCCGGTACACCCCGCT
>NZ_KV788159.1:0-1307 GCF_001807205.1 Corynebacterium sp. HMSC05D03
TGAAGTGTCCCAGGTTTTGTTCCGTTTGAGTAGATGGGAAAATCTGGAATATGCCAAGAAAATTTGACCAGGATGCGAAGGATCGTGTGGTCCGTCTTGTAGAGGACCGCATCTTGGCGGAAAATATGTCGATGCAAGCCGCGTGCCAGGCAGTAGCCCCAAAGCTGGGGGTGTCATGGCACACAGCCCGTCAATGGACCCAACAGGCCCGCCGTGCGGGAAACATCCCAGAACCCGTGCCTGAAGATCTGGCCGCCGAAAACGCGAGGCTTCGCCGTGAAAATCAAGAGCTACGCGACACCAATGAACTTTTAAAGGCTGCCTCAGCTTTTTTCGCGTCGGAACTCGACCCAAAACGTCGGAAATGATCCGGTTCATCGATGAATACCGGAATCGTTTCTCTGTCGAGTTCATCTGTAAGACGTTGAAGAAAAACCGCGCTGGTGGGTTCATCACCTCGCGTGGGTATCGTCAGTCCAAGGCCCGTGGGGTAAGTGCTCGCCGCCTTCGTGATGCTGTGCTGGTTGAACGCATTAGTGCTATCCATCGGGATAATTACGGCATCTACGGTGTGCGGAAAATGTGGCATGCTCTTCATCGTGACGGAATCGATATCGGTCGTGAACAAACCGCGCGGCTGATGCGTCTAGCCGGTGTATCAGGCAAAGGCAAAGGCCGCTCGCCTATGACCACTCGCACACCTCAAAGGCCGGATTTACGCCCGGACTTGGTGGAGCGAGAATTCAAAGCCGAAGGCCCGAACAAGCTGTGGGTGGCTGATATTACCTACGTGCGCACGAAGAAAGGCTTTGTGTATGCCGCGTTTGTCACCGATGTTTACTCCCGACGGATCGTTGGGTGGGCGTTATCAGATTCCATGCGCACCGAAGCGTTGCCGCTGCAAGCTCTCAACCAGGCGATCGCGTCTGCTGAGGAAACAACAGGTCTCATTCATCATTCGGATCACGGCTCGCAGTATGTCAGCGTTGTCTACAACGAGCGTCTTGCCCAGCACGGGATTGCCGCTTCCACCGGAACTGTTGGCGACTCCTATGACAATGCTCTGGCGGAAAACGTTAATGGTTCCTACAAAAACGAGCTGATCCATACTCGCAGGTAGGATGAGGTTGTCGAGGTGGAAATCGCGACGTTTGAGTGGGTGTCATGGTGGAACGAGACGAGGCTTCACCAAAGCTTGGGCTACCGCACGCCAGCTGAAGTGGAAACCGAATTTTGGGACCAGCACCCGCCGCAAGCAATAATAGAAATCAAGGCAAACGCCTAGGAACAAAACCCGGGGCACTTCA